>VGRQ01000607.1 GCA_016875315.1 Deltaproteobacteria bacterium
AGGGCAGCGTGCAGGGCACCTACGCCTTCCCCGCCGCGGAGGAACCCTGGCTGGCGGCCGGCGCCAGCCTCGGCAGCTACTGGTCGGGCACGCTGAGCGCCGGGGGCGGCTACGCGATCCAACTCGACGGCGGCTTTACCGTGGGGGGCACCACGATCGACATGGCCGGCCTGTCGCTCGGCGGGGCCTGCGGCCGCGCGCTCTCCGGCACCCTCGCCGTCCGCGACGCGCAGGGCTACTGGTACGACCTCGCCCTCGACGCGTCTACTTGCGACGGGTGCGGCGACATCCTCTTCGCCGACCAGGTGGCGCTGGGCCGCGCCTGTGTCAACGTGGCCGAGCGTTTTTCCACCCCCTTCGAGGCCGTGCTCGCGCGCATCGAGGCCACGCCGTGATCCTGTTCCTCGCCTGCGCCCCCGGCGTGACGGTCGACAGCGCCCCGGAGGCGGAGGTGTCGCCGCTGGTCCCGCTCGACGCCCCGCGGCTGTTGCGCCGGGTGTCGCTCGACCTGCGTGGCACCCTCCCTAGCGTCGCCGAACTCGACGCGGTGGAGGCCGATCCCTCGGCGCTCGAGAGCATCGTGCCCGGTTACCTCGAGTCGGCCACCACCGAGGACCGCCTCGTGTCGCTGCTCGCCGAGCGCTGGCACACCGTGCTCGACGCCTACGAGGTGGGCACCGGCGACTACGGGCTGCCGATGGAAGAGAACGACAACTTCGCGCACGCGGTAGGCGAGGAGCCCCTGCGACTGGTGGCGCGGGTGGTCACCGACGACTTGCCCTACTCGACCATCGTCACCGCCGACTACACGATGGCCAACGAGCTGCTCGCGGGCATCTGGCCAATCGACTACCCGGAGGGCAGCGAGGGCTGGGTTGCGTCGCGCTACACCGACGGTCGACCGGCGGCCGGGGTGCTGTCGACCAACGGCTTCTACTGGCGCTATGTCACCAACACCTCCAACAAGAACCGCGGTCGCGTGGCGGCGATCAGTCGATTGTTGTTGTGCGCCGACGTGCTGAGCCGCCCGGTGGTGTTCGAGCGGAGCGACGACCCCGACCCGGAAACGGCGGTGCGCACCGAGCCCACCTGCCTCGCCTGTCATGCCGCCCTCGATCCGGTGGCGGCCGGGCTCTTCGGATTCTGGTGGACCATCCAGTACAACCCCTACGAGATGCAGGTGTACCACCCGGAGCGGGAGCGCCTCGGGACGGAGCTGCTCGGGACGGAGCCCGGCTGGTACGGCATCCCCACCTCGGGCCTGGTCGACATGGGCTGGTACATCGCCCGCGACCCGCGATTCGCGCGCTGCGCGGCGGAGAGCTGGGCGTCGTCGTTGTGGCGCAGGCCGGTGACGATCGACGACTACGCAACGGTAGAAACCCTGCGCGCGAACTACGTGGCGAGCGAGGAATCGCCGCGCTCGCTGTTGCTCGACGTGCTCGCCACCGCCGAGTACCGCGCCGACGACGCGCGGCTGTTGTCGCCCAACCAGCAGCGCCTCTTGCTGGAAGACCTCGTGGGTCTCGACTGGACAGAAACACAGGCGCGCGGCCTCGAGAACGACCTCACCGGCTACCGGGTGCTGGCCGGCGGAGTCGACGGCTACAGCGTCACTCGGCCCCAGGCCGAGCCCGGCCTCACGTGGATGCTGGTGAACCAGCGCGTGGCGCAGATGGCGGCGTGTACGCTCGTGGCCCGCGACCTCGACCAGCCCGGCGCCGAGTCGTTGACCGTGCCCTCCACGGCGGCGCCGGGGGACGATGCCTTCGACGCGCAACTCCGGGCCCTGTACTGGCAACTCTACGCCGAGCGTCCGGGCGACGACTGGGTGGTCGACACCGGTGCCTTGTGGACGGCGGTGGCCGCCGAGGAGGGCGCCGCCGAGGCGTGGATGGCAGTGATCGAGGCGATGCTGCGCGACCCGCTCATGGTGACCGAGTGAAGCTGTCGCGCCGGGCGCTGATCGGCTCGGCGCTCGCCGGGCTCAGCTTCCCCGCGCGCGCCGGTACCGCGTCCGGTCGCCGTTTCCTCTTCGTGCATTGTTCCGGCGGCTGGGACACGCCCCGGGTGTTCCAGCCCAACTTCGGCTCCTCGGTGGTGGACATGGAGGCCGACGCGGCCGAGGCCGAGGTGGGCGGCATCCGCTTCGTCGACCATCCCAGCCGCCCCTCGGTGCGCCGTTTCTTCGAGAACTACGCGGCGCGGAGCTGTGTCATCAATGGCATCGAGGTGCGATCCATCACCCACGAGCGTTGCCGCCGCATCATCAGCACCGGCGTGGCCGACGGCGAGGCCGACGACTGGGGATCTACGCTGGCGGCGGCGTCCGGTCCCGAGGTGCTCCTGCCCTACTTCGTGATGAGCGGCACCGCGTTTACCGCCGAGTACAGCGACCGCGTGGTGCGCGTGGGCTCCGGCGGCCAGCTCGGCAAGCTGCTCGACGGCAGCGTGCTCAGCGACGCCGACACGCCCTACCCGCTGCCCAGCGCGGCGCGCTCGGCCCGGGTGGATGCCTTCGTCCGCCAGCGTTTCGGCGCGTCGAGCAGCCCCATCGCCGTGGCCGGGAGAGGCGCCCTCGACGACCTCGAGGCGCTCGCGGCCTACGCTGGCGTGCTCGACATCGGCGGCTACGCCAGTGGCTGCTACGCGCTCCCTAGCCAGCTCGCCACCGCATTCGACGTGTTCGAGCTGGGCCTCGCTCGCGCCGCGCTCGTCGAGTACGAGGGATGGTGCGCGCAGGGCTGGGACACCCACAGCAACGGCGACCTCCAGTCGATGCACTACGAGGAGCTGTTCGACGCGCTTATCCAGGGGCTGGCCGACCTCGACAGTCGCACCGGGAGCGGGGGCACGCCCCTGTCCGACGAGGTGACCATCGTGCTCTTCTCCGAGATGGGACGCACCCCGCAGACCAACGCCACCGGCGGCCGCGACCACTGGACCTTCACCAGCGCGATGGTGCTCGGCGCGGGCGTGGCCGGGGGACAGGTGGTGGGCGGCTACGACACCGGGGGCTTCGGCGAGGGCATCGACTACAACTCCGGG
>VGRQ01000608.1 GCA_016875315.1 Deltaproteobacteria bacterium
GCCTCGGGCGGCGATGGGCCGCGCGCGCTCGCCGAGTTCGCCACCACACTCTTCGGCGAAGCCGTCGGTGCGGACGACGTCTTCGGCGAGCACGCCGTCCCGTTCCATGACCCGGCGCCCGAGTGGGTGCCGGCGCCGCCCGCGATCGAGGAAGCCGACATCCTCGCGTTGGATGCTGACGACGACGCGGCGGTGCTCGCCCTGGCGGAGAAGCTCACGGGGCGACGCTGTCCGGCGACCGGGCCGCTCGCCGACCGCATCGCCGCGACGCTGGCGGGCAACGCCGTCGTCCACGCACTGGAGGCCGAAGCCACGGCGCCGATCGCCCTGGACGAGCTGGCAACCAGGGTCATGGCGCGGGTTGCGGCCCGCGCGGACGTCGCGCCGGAGGCCATGCGCCGCGAGCTCGAGGCCTACCTCCTCGTTGGCAGCGCGCACGACAGCGAGGAGCAGCCGCCGCGGCTGCGTCCCAAGCTGCACAGCTTCTTTCACGGCGTCTACGACATCGGGCTGTGCCTGAACCCCGCGTGCCGGACGCTCGTGCCGCATGGTGGAGCCGAGTGCCCGGCCTGCGGCTCCAAGGCGTGGCCCGCCGCGCTGTGCCGCACCTGCGGCCAGGATTTCGTGAAGATCCGCTTCGCCACCGAGGATCGCACGCTGCCGGTGGGCTCGGGCGACTTCTTCAGCGATCCCGAGCGCACGGCATTCCTCACGCACGACATCCTCGAGATCGCACGCGAGGACGAGGAAGCAGAAGAGGGCGACGGCGAGCCTCCACGCGGCAATGGCCGCCGAGCGCGCACCGATCACGACCTCGAGCCGGTGGGCGTGTGCCTGCGCTGTGGTCGCCTCGGCGACCGGGACCAGTCCTGCCCGCAGCACGCCCAGCCGTTCGCCCCGATGTGGCGCCTCGACGGCAAGATCAGCACCTGCCCGACCTGCGGGGACTCCAACACGCGTCGCGACATCGTGACGCCGCTGCGTACGGGCACGGCGTCTTCCGTGTCGGTGCTCACAACACACCACCTCGACCACCTGCGCGACGACGATCGCAAGCTGCTGGTTTTCGCGGACAACCGCCAGGACGCGGCCCACCAGGCGGCCTACACCGAGGACAAGCACCGGTCGTTCGCCCTGCGACACCTGATCGTCGATGAGCTGCGCGCGGCCGGCAATGAACCGGTGTACCTCAGCCAGCTTCCGCAACTGCTCTTCGACCGCTATCGCAAGCTGCGCATCATCGAGGGCCGGCCGGCTCAGCCCGAGCAGAAGATGTGGCTCGACCTGATGGCGCTCGAGACGGCCTGGGAGTTCACGCGCCGGAGCCGGCAGCGCACGTCTGTCGAGCACCTCGGGCTCGTGGCGGTCGAGTACGAATTCCTCGAAGACATCGCCGCCATGGCCGAGTTCCAGCACGCCGCCGAGGCCGCCGGGCTCGAGCAGGAGCGTGCGCTGGCGCTCGTGCGTGCCGTCCTGGACGTCATGCGCAGGGATCGCGCGATCAGCCTGCCGTTCTTTCAGCGCTACATCGATCCGACCCAGATGCCGTTCCGGGCCTTGGCGGAGTCCCCGTATCGGCTTGCCGTGCCCAACACTGACCGTCGCGCCGTCGGCTTCGCGCTCCACCGGCCAGACCACATCCGACAGAGCCAGCGCCTACGCGGGATCTGCCAGGAGAACCCCAAGGTCGGCAACCTGCCCGGTCCGCAGCAGCTTGTCCGCAAGCTCGTGGGTGACCGGGCTCGTGCAGAAGCGCTCCTCGCTGCCGTCGTGCCTGTGCTGGTCCAGGTGCGCCTGCTGGAGGTGGTGCCGGGACTCGTGGCGGCGAACGAGCGCACGCCAGGCCTGCAACCGCTCCAGATCAACTTCCGCGCCATCCGGCTCAGGGCCGCCGAGGGAGGCTTCCGCTGCGAGTCGTGCCGGACCTGGCGCCCGTACTCGCTGGGCGCGTGCGCAAAGCCACGTTGCCAGGCGTCGGCACCCGGACCATCCAAGGTCGATGACGACGACTACTACGTGCGCCTCTACCTGGGCCAGGTTCCGCGTCGGCTCAAGGTGGCCGAGCACACGGCGCAGATCAGCGGCGAGCGCCGGGCGGAACTGGAGGCCCGTTTCAAGGGCACGGACCTCGACGCCCTCGTCTGCTCGCCGACGCTCGAGCTGGGCGTGGACATCGGCCCGCTGCTCACCGTCGTCCTTCGGAACGCGCCACCCACCCCCGCCAACTACGCGCAGCGCGTGGGCCGGGCCGGACGCCGGCTGCGCATCGGCTTCGCCTCCACCTTCTGCATCGGTTCGGCCCACGACCGGCATGCCTTCGAGCACCCGGAGTGGCTCGTGGCCGGCCGCTTCGATCCGCCGCGCCTGCGCCTCGACAACGAGCGCATCGTCCACCGTCACCTGCGCTCGTTCCTCCTGACCTGTCTGGAGCAGGAGATCCCCGCGTCCATGGGCGACCTGCTGGACGACGAGCGCCAGCCCACGCGCTGGAGAAACGAGCAGATCGAGCCGCTGCTGGTCGAGGTCGAAACCCGTCGCGACGAGTTGGTGCGCCGCCTTGGAGAGGTGATGTCCGGCGACCGCGAACAGGGCCGCACCACCCGCTTCGATGAGCTGGAAGTCCGCGCCTTGGTGGACGGCTTCCGCAGCAAGCTGACGGGCGAGATCGAGGTCTGGTGGAACCGTGTCAGCCAACTCGTCCGCGAGCACGACGAACTGGCCGCGGTGGGAGCCGACTCCGCCGAGCGACGCAAGGCCAACGCCCGCCGGCGTGCCTTCCTTGAGATCACGGCCGACCGCCAGCAGGCCTACACGCTCAACTACCTGGCAACGCGCGATCTCCTGCCGTCCTACCAGTTCCCGATCGACTCGTTCACGCTGGATCCAGGCGTGGACGACACGCCCACACTGCACCGTCCCGCAGCAATCGCGTTGATCGAGTTCGCGCCGGGCAACTTCGTCTACGCCAACGGACGCAAGCTGCGCTCGATCCGCGTGCTGTTCTCGGGTCGCCTGACCCCAGGCCAGCCGGCTGAGCGCGGCGCCGGT
>VGRQ01000609.1 GCA_016875315.1 Deltaproteobacteria bacterium
GCATAGGCCCAGTCCTTGAACGCGCCCTCGGTGAACTTCATGATGTTCCCCTTGTGCACGATCGTCAGGTTGCGACGCTTCTGCGACAGGGCGTAGTCCAGCGCCGCGCGGGTGAGCCGCTCGGTGCCCTCGCGCGACACGGGCTTGACGCCGATGCCGCTGCTGTCCGGGAAGCGAATCTTCTTCACCTTCATCTCGTTCTGCAGGAAGGCGATCACCTTCTTCGCCTCGTCGCTCTCGGCCTTCCACTCGATGCCGGCGTAGATGTCTTCGCTATTCTCGCGGAAGATGATCATGTCGACCTTCTCGGGCTCCTTCACCGGGGAAGGCACGCCGTCGAAGTACTGCACGGGCCGCACGCAGGCGTAGAGGTCGAGCTCCTGGCGCAGCGCCACGTTGAGCGAGCGGATGCCGCCGCCCACCGGGGTGGTGAGCGGGCCCTTGATCGCGATCTTGTAGGCCTTCACCGCCGCGAGCGTGTCGGGGATGAGCCACTCGCCGAACTGGTTGAAACACTTCTCGCCGGCGTAGATCTCCAGCCACGAGATCTTGCGCTTGCCGCCGTAGGCCTTGGCCACCGCCGCGTCGAGCACGCGCACCGAGGCGTTCCAGATGTCGGGGCCGGTGCCGTCGCCCTCGATGAAGGGGATGATGGGCTCGTCGGGCACGTTGAGGGTGCCGTCGGCGGCCACGGTGATGGCCTGGCCGCGCGCGGGGGGAGCGATCTTCTCGAACATGGGAACTCCGGGAGGGGCTAGGCCTTGAGACGGCGACGCGACTGGTTGACGGGCAGGTCGCTCGGGCGGTAGATGGGAACACCCTTGCCGTTGCGATGTACGGTGCGCTCGTCGACGATCTGCGCGGCGATGCCGGAGCAACGCGCGAGGCCGAAGAGCACCGTGTAGTACTCGCTGTCGGCCAGCCCGCAGGCGCGCAGCAGCGTGCCCGACACGGCGTCGACGTTGGGGTAGGGGTTCTTGACCTTCGGCGACTCCTTCAGCACCTTCACCGCGCGCTCGCGCATGACGACGGCACGCTGGTAGAGCGGGTCGGCCGGGCAGAGTTCCTTGCCCAGCTCGTACTGGATACCGGCGCGCGGGTCTTCGGCGCGGAGCACGGCGTGGCCGAAGCCGTAGATGCTGCGACCGGCCGCCATCTCGCTGCGCACGAAGGCCTCCACCTCGTCGGGCACGGCGGTGCCGCAGCGGTCGAGGAACTCGAGGCACTCCTGGTTGGCGCGGCCGTGCAGTGGGCCGTAGAGGCCGGCCATCGCGGCGCCGAGGGAGGCGTACATGTCGGACTTGCCGCTCGCCACGGCCTTGCCCACGAAGGTGCTGAGGTTGCCGCCGCCGTGGTCCATGTGCAGGACGTAGAACACGCGCATCAGGCGCGTGAGCTTGGCCGCGTCGGCCCCCGGCACGCCCATCATGTGGACGAAGTTCTCCATGAGCCCGAGCTCGGGCTTGCTGGCGATGGGGTCGCCCCACCCGGAGCGCACCCGGTAGATAGCCGCGATCACCTCGGGCATCTGGGCCACGACGTTGAGGCCGTCGTCCTTGTACTTGCCCGTCTTGCAGAGCATGCCGAGGAAGTTGAGGCCGGCGAGCAGCCACTCCATCGGGTGCCCCTCCTTCGGCAGCCCCTTGATGAGCTCGATCACCCGCGGATCGACCTTGGCCCGGCTGACAAGCTCCGCCTTGAAGCTGGCCAGCTCCTGCGCGTCGGGGATGCGCTTGTAGAAGAGCAGGAAGATCGCGGCCTCGGGGTCGAGGTCGGCGAGGTCGGCGATGGGGTAGCCCACGTAGTGCAGGCCCTCGCCGGGGTCGACTTCGCTGGTGTACACGGTCGAAACCGGGAAGCCGCGCATGCCGGTGTCGAGGAGGTCTTCGGTGATGGTGAAGGGGAGGAGATTGTCGCTCATGGGCGTGCCTCGAGAAGGGGGCCCATGTACCCCGGCTGTCAGACCGTCGCCATCGGTCAACTCGCGGCGCCCGCCACCCCGCGCGGGAGCTTGCCGGCGGCGGTGCGAACGAGCGCCGCGGGCCGATCCACGCGGTCCGGGACGGCGACGCCCCCGAGCCGGAGCCGGACCGCTCGCCGAATCTCGGCGTCCTCGGCCTCGCCCACCACGCGGGCCACCAGGGTCTCGCCCTCCGCCACCACGTGGACCTCGCGCACGCCCGGCAGGGCACCGATCGCCTGCTCCACCTGCTCCGGGAACACCTTCTCGCCGAAACGCTTGACCATGCTGTCGCGACGCCCCACGAAGCGGTAGAGGCCGTCGTTCTCGACGAAGGCGTCGCCCGTCGGGAGCCAGCCCACCAGCGCCGACCCGGGACAATCGAGGTAGCCGAGGAACACCTGGGGCCCCTGCACGCACAGCTCGCCGTCGACGAGGCGCAGCGCCGTCCCGGGCAGGGGGCGGCCCGCGGCCTCGGGGCGTGACAGGAACTCTCCGGGCGGAAGCGCCAGCACCCGGCTGGTGGCCTCGGTGAGCCCGTAGAAGACGTGCTTCTCGGTCATGGGAAGCGCCGCGTCGAGGCGACGGCGCGTCGAGACCGGCGTGGCCTGCCCCGCGAGCGTGAGCGCCCGGGGACGAAGGCCGGCCGCGAGGATCCCTTCGACCTGCGCGGGGATGGCGGCCAGCACGCCCGCGTCGCGGGCCGCCTCCCAGTCGCGGCCGATGAGGGGAAGGCGCGGCAAGACCAGCGTGGCCCTCGCGCGGAGGCACGCCCAGAGCTGGGACAGGCCGTAGGTGTGCCGCAACGGGAGAGGACAGAAAAGTGACTCGCCCGTGCGCAGGCCGAGGGTACCCACGATCCGCTCCGCCACGTACTCGATGCCACCGCGCGACAGCGCCGCCCAGCGCGGAGCGCCCGTGCTCCCCGATGTCGCGACCGCGAGCGCAGCCCCGGGGGGTGTCCAGGGCGCATTCGCCACGAGCTCGAGCTTGCCCCCCACGCAGGGCAGGCCGCCGGCGGCGAGGACCCCGAGCAGGCGCGCCACCCCCTCGCCGTCTTGCGGGACCGGCACGGGCACCCG
>VGRQ01000610.1 GCA_016875315.1 Deltaproteobacteria bacterium
CTCGACACCGCCCCGGCGCTACGTTCCACGTCGCGCCTGGCCTGCCAGTGCGTGCCGAGCGGCGCGAGCGACGTGACGGTGGAGATCCCGAGCTGGAATCGGAACGCGGTGAGAGAGGGGCACTGAGAGGCTGTAGGCTTTAGACTGTAGGTATTAGGGCCTGAGCGGTTGTGGTGGTGGCGACGTTGGCTCCTCGCTCCGCTCCCGCCGGGCCGCGCCCCCGCGCCCCCGCGCCGCCTCGCCCTGGTGGCCCTGGTGGCCCTGGTGGGCCTCGTGGCCCCATGGCCAGCTGCGCGGCCCACCGTGCCGAAAGGGCGCCTTGGCTGCGGTCTACAGCCTACAGCCTAGAGCCTACAGCCTGAGGCCTACCGCTCCCGCCCCCGCGCCCCCTGCCTTCCACCCCGGCTCTCCTCGCGCATCGAGATCAGCTGTTCCCACTGCTCGGGCTTGAGCACCTTGCGCAGGCCGAGGTGCAGCATCAGGCGGTTCTTGCGCAGCTCGTTCTCGGCGGCCACCTGGGCGTCGAAGGCCTTCACGATCGACTTCTCGTCCGACGCTGGGTCGCGCATCAGGCGCTCCAGCTCCAGGCGCGCCTTCTCCTCGCGCGCGCCGATGTCGATGCGGGCGCTCTTGTTGTCGAAGTACAGCTTCTCGACATCGTCGCGCTGCTTGTCGTCGAGGGCCAGCTTGTCGGCGATCTCGGACCAGTGGCGCATCATGCGGTCGTCTTCCGACGCGGGGCCGGGGCCGCCATCGTCACTCGGAGGCGGCGGCGGTTCGGCGAGGGCGGTGCCAAGGGCAAGAAGCAGGGCGATCATCAGAGTTCTCCTTCGGGGCTGAGTGGGTCGGACAAGATGCCGGTGTCGCCGGCGTGGGCGTAGGGGTCGAGCAGCGCCACGGCGAGCTCGCCGGGGAGCGCGTCGTCGGCAGGCTCGGCGAGCGCGTCGAGGTCGTCGATCACCTCGCCGAGCGCCTCGGCCACCGCGGCGTCGCGCAGGGCGGGCGAGAGGCCCTGGTCGGGGCGTGGCCAGCCGAGCGCGAGCACCGCCACCGCCGCGAGCGTGGCCAGCCCCGCAGCGCGGAGCTGTCGCGACCGGACGCGCCGGTCGAGTTCAGCCATGCTCGGCACCGCCGGCGGTGCGGGCGGTGCGCCTCGGGAGGCCCGCAGCGCCTCGTCGATCTGCTCATCCATCGGGGGCTCCAATCGCCTCGCGCACGCGCGACAGCGCGCGCTCGAGGTGGGTCTTGACAGTCTCGGGGCTCACGTCGAGGGCGAGGGCGATCTCGGGAACCGTCCAGCCCTCCTCGTGACGCAGGTTGAACGCCACGCGTTGCTGGGCGGGCAGCCGGGCGGCCGCGGCGCGAATTCGCGCGGCGTCGAGCTTGCCCTCGGGCCTCGCCTCGCTGGCGGGGCCGGCGTCGTCGAGGTCGATCGGCACCCAGCGGCGCCAGGCCTTCCACTTCAGGCTCCGGAGGCACTCGCGCACCACGATGGCGCGCAGCCAGGCCGCCGGTGGGCCCTCGCCCCGGTAGGCTGCCCGCCCGCGCCAGGCCCGTAGCCATGCTTCTTGAAGCACGTCGGCGGCGTCGGGCTCGTTGCCCATCATGCGCGTGCAGAGGCCCATCATCTGCGGCGCCTCCGCCGTGATCGCCGCGTGCAGCGCGGCGTCGAGATCGACGCGGGCGGGGAGGGCGGCGGCCATCGACATGCACTCCCTATGACCCTCGATGCGCGGGAGTGGGGGACCGTCGGGCACGTCACCGCTTGTCAGCGGAGGGTGCCCCGCGCTAGCCGGGCCGGATGGGAGCCCAGTGGAAACACGCCGGCCGCGTGGCGCAAGGCGCGGCAAAGGGAGCTTTGTTCACGAAGCTCGCGAAGGAGATCATCGTGGCCGCCAAGAACGGCGACCCGTCTCCCGAGCACAACGCGCGCCTGCGGGCGGCGATCGAGGCAGCAAAGAAGAACTCGATGCCGCGCGACACCATCGAGCGCTGCATCAAGAAGGGCGCGGGCCTGCTCGAGCCGGTACACTACGACACGGTGCTGTACGAGGGCTACGCGCCCAACCAGGTGCCGGTGATCGTCGAGTGCCTCACCGACAACAAGAACCGCACCGCCAGCGAGGTGCGCGTGTTGTTCCGCAAGGGGCAGCTCGGCACCAGCGTGATGTGGATGTACGACCGCGTGGGCCTCATCGAGGGCAGCCACCCCTCGGGCATGGATCCCGAGGAGGCCGCCATCGAGGCCGGCGCGCAAGACCTCGAAGTGGGCGAGGAAAGCACCACGTTCTACACCAACCCAACCGACCTCGCCGCCGTCAACGCCGCGCTGGCCGGGATGGGCTGGGTGATCAGCACCATGGAGTTGGCCTACCGCTGCAAGAACCCGGTGGAGATGGCCGACGGGCCGGAGAAGGACGAGGTGATCACCTTCATCAGCGCCATCGACGAGAACGACGACGTGCACCGCGTGCACGTGGGGCTGAAGTAAGAGCCTCTCAGGCGGGGATCGCCTCCAGCCTCCCCTTGAGGAACGCGACCGCCTCCGCGTCGGTGCGCGCCGGCGCGCCGGGCAGTCGCACCATCCGGCGTGCCAGCCAGTCGTGACGGCCGAGCATCAGGAACAGCCACACCTGGAAGAAGTCGATGCCCTCGAACACGATGGCGTCTTGCTGGCCGTACTCCGCCTTGTTGGCCTCGAACTCCACGGGGTACTCCGTGTAGTGGGTGCGGGGGCGGATGTGGTGCAGGATGTGGTAGCCATCGTTGAAACAACGACGGTTGTACCTGACGTTGATGCAGGTGATGCTGTTGCGGTAGGGGTTGCCGGGGTCGGCGGCGTCGACGAAGGCGTGCTGGCCCCAGTTCCCGGCCATCATCAGTGCCCGCACGGCCAGGACCGGGATCACGAAGACGATGAGGGCGGCGTGTACGTTGACGTGGAGCAGCAGGGCCGCGCCGATCCAGAAGCTCGCCTCGCCCGCCAGGAAGCGTCGCAGCATCTTCGTATTGCCCT
>VGRQ01000611.1 GCA_016875315.1 Deltaproteobacteria bacterium
ACCCGCACGCGACCGTCCCCCAGCCGCTCGATCCGGTCCACCGCCAGCGGTGGCCGGAGAACGTACCGGCACGGTCGCTCCAGGCCCCTGCGGTCCGGGGCGGCGAGGGCGACGTTCGCGTGGAGGTCCTACCCGTCGAACCCGGCGCACCGCGGCCCCAGCGCGAGCTCCTTCCCGCCGAGCAGCACGACCTTGCGCACCCGCTTCCCCGCAGGTGGACGATGTGGAAGTGAAGGTGCAGGTTCAGCGCGGAACCGAGTCTCTGGATCGCCGTCACGGCGCCGCTCTTCCCCTTCCGCCGGCCCGTCGCGCCCTGGTACCAGGTCTCGATCCGCCGGGGCGCGACGCGCAGCACCCCGCCCGCCAGGTCCGAGCGCCGCGCCAGCAGCCAGCGACGCCTCCACGGCACCGTCAGCACGAACTGCCGCGTCGCGGCGCGCGGCTCTTGCCCGCCGCAGGGGGTAGCGATACAGCTCCTGGGGAAGGTGATGTTTCCTCTCGTCCTCGTCCTCCTCGGAACCCTGCTCGCCCTGGCCGACTGCAAGCGGCTCGGTACCGGTGCGCGGGAAGACTTCGCCCGGGAGTACAGCTGCCCCGAGGCGCGGGTCGCCGTCACCGAGCGCAGCGACCTGCGTTACAGCGCCTTCTCCCCGCCCCCCAGTCCCGGGACGCCGGCGCCCGAGGTGGCCGCTGACCCCGAACGGCTCGCCAAGTGGACGAGCGACCAGCAGGAGGAGCACTCGGCGCTGATGCGTGACCTGGACCGCGCCGTGACCATGTACCAGGTCACGGGGTGTGACCGCTCCCCAACGTGAGCCGGGGGCTGTACGAGCACCTCGGGGCCACGACGCCGGACGACTGGCCGTCGATGCAGGCGCCGGGCGAGGCCACCACCTGGCACTGCGGCGGCGGCTACTCCCAGGGCATCCGCATCCACGGGGACCAGTCGCTCCGATGCAGCGACGAGACCTGCGGGACGTGGATCTGGGCGGTCCCGCCGAGCCTCGACTCCTCGCCCGTCGAGGCGGACGCGGGCGACGTCTTCGAGGCGTGGTCGTCCGAGCAGGACGGCGGCGGCGCCAACTGGTTCCTCGCCGCGTGCGAGGACAAGTAGCCGTCAGTGGATGCCGAGGACGGCGGTCCCCTCGGTCGTCCCGTAGCCGCCGACGACGATCTGGACGGTCTCGCCGGCGGTCATCGCGAGGCTGGTCGTCGACGTGGCGTTACCGCCGGCGTCGTCGTCGCACGCGAGTTCCTCGAAGCCGCACTCGTCGCGGATCTGGAGGACGGTATCGATCGCGCTCGCGGTCGTGTCGAACGTGTAGGTCGCGTCGGCGGGCGCCGTCCACGCGTAGCTCAGCTGGTGGTCCGACGAGGAGCTGCACGAGGGCGCGAACAGCGCCGGCGCGCCGGTCAGGTCGGCGGTGACGACGGCGTCGCCCATCGCCGAGCCGAGGTCGACGTCGCCCGAGTCGCACAGGCCCTCCTCGACGTCGATCGCGTACTCCCCGGTCGTGCCCATCTGCCCGGCGACGCCGACGATCAGCGTCTGCCCGGCGACGACCGACACGTCGACGTACCCGACGCCGCTGGCGGTCGCCTCGCAGGCGAGCTCCGCACCGGCGCACCCGCCGTCGAGGACGAACAGCACGGCGGCGAAGTCGGCCGACGCGGTGAACCGGTAGACGCCGTCGGCCGGCGCCGTCCACGACCAGGTCTCGTCGCCGTACGCGGGCGCGCAGCTCGGCAGCACGTCGTGGACCGTGCGGTCGGTGGTGCCTGAGGCGACGGCCTGCCCGAGCGAGCCAGCCAGGCCCCCGCTCGGGCAGGTCGACGCCCGAGCGTTGATCTGGAACCCGCCGCTGGCGCTCCAGTCGGTCGCTTGGGCGACGACGACGACGGACTGACCGGCCTCGAGCTCGAGGCGCGCGGAGGGGTTGTCGACGTCGTAGGGCGTCGCGCACGTCACCTCGTCGCCGTCGCAGGACGCGAGCACCGCGAGCGTGGGCGTCACCTCGGAGCCGAGGGTGTCGAACGCGAACACGCCGGTCGACGGCGCCACCCAGTCGAACGCGACGTCGCCCGGGTGCCCGTAGGTGCAGCTCGTGGCGACGTCGTACGTCTCGCCGTCGGTCGTGCCGGTGAAGATGCCGTCTCCGAGCGCAGAGCCAGCGTCGCCGTCCGGGCAGACGCGGCACGCGTCGGCGCCGAAGCAGTCGTCGTCGGTGCAGTCGACGAGGCTGTCGCCGTCGTCGTCGCCGCCGTCGTCGCACTCACCCTCGACGAAGCCGGGAGCGAGCATGCCGTCCGCCCACACCGGCAGCGCGACGTTGCCCGCGACGTACCAGTCGAGCCACGCGTAGGGCTCGGTGTTCGTCTGCGACCAGTACGTCTGGTAGGGCGTGTCGCCCGCGGCGACGCAGGCGTTGATGCACACGGCCTGGCTGTAGTCGTCGGCGTACGGGATCTCGATCGCCACGTACAGGAACTGGCCCGCTTCGAGCTCGATCGGGGCGTCGAGGGGCAGGTCGTAGGTCGACTGCCACCAGCCGTCCCACTCGCGCTCGAGCGTGCTCCCGTCGACGGTGAACAGGGGCTCGGGCTCAGCGTCGGGGAACAGCTCGTCGCCGACGAAGCCCACGACGAGGAACGGCATGTCGTTCGCGCAGAACTGCCCCTCGCCGAAGTCGATCATGCTGAAGTGCAGGTGGCTCGCGGTGTACGGGTACCCGGGGGGGACCAGGCGGGACGCGAAGTAGGTGTTGTTCGGGTCGGTCGGCAATGCCGACAGCTGGTAGGAGACGCCGCAGTCGTCGACCGGCTGACCGATCGTCCAGGCGACGGGGTCGGCCGGGGGGGCGCCGCTATCCGGCGGCGCGGGCTCGCCGCCACCGCCCGCTGTATCGTCCTTGTCAACATCCGTGGGGCAACCAAGAGAAAACAGAGAAATCATGGGGAGTGTGAAAGAAAAGCGCATAGCGTCTCGGGGAACGCCGC
>VGRQ01000612.1 GCA_016875315.1 Deltaproteobacteria bacterium
GCGCAAGCGAGGCGCTGCCCCCCTCGACGGGGAATGGGTAGGTGAAGGTGATGCCCCCGGCCCCGTGGGCCTGGGCCACCCGCGCGGCGCCGGGAAGCACCGCGAGCGCGGTGCCCACCAGCTCGGTGTTGGCCACGGTGGCGAGGCCGATCTCGCGTGCCCGCGCCAGCACCCGCGCGCCGGCGGCGAGGTTGGAACCCGACTCGCCCGCCTGCAGGGGGAGCACGAGAGTGTCGACCGGCACGCGATCGGCCCGCAGGCCGTCGAGGTCTTCAACGCCGGCGTGCAGCGTCAGGCGACGCACGCCGCGCTCGCGCGCGAAGGCGCAGACCTCGCGGAGGTCGTCACGAGAGGCGGCGCCTACCCCGGAGAAAACCACGCTTTCCACCGGGCGCCCCCGGGTGCTCGCCTCGGTGAAGAAGCTGAGATTTCTCCGCACCTCCTCGGTACACATCGTGCGCGTGGGCACCGGCGCGCCCGCGCGCACTCTCCCTGGATAGCTGCGTTGGAGGCGAACTTGCAGCGCGCGAGGGCGCTCCACGGCGCCGGCGGGGGTCCAGGTAATCACGCCGCGAGGCTAACGCAGCCGCCGTTTGACACCCGCCCCACCGCGGCTTTGCACGCCCCTCACGAACCACGCGCCCCGCGCCGTGTCTGTGCCCGGCGGAGGTGCCGATGCACGCCCTTGTCCACGACGAAAGCCCCGACACGAGCGAGTCTGCGCTCGCCTTCCTGCTCCGCCCCCAGGGGAGCCCACCCGTCGACCGCAGCGCCGGCCAGGTGCTGGAGGTCGCCCAGGTGTTCGGCGAGAACATCGTCGACCTGCGCCACTACCGCCGCGGCGACACGGTGCGCATCGGCATGACCGACGACTTCGTCGTGCCGGTGGATCTCTTGCCGGAAGACCACTTCCCGGTGTTCACCCACGACGGGCAAGGGTGGGTGGCCCAGCTCAGCCCGCAGTGGGCGGGCTTCATCGACCAGGGCGACACGCGCACCGACATGCACGCCCGTGCCGAGGCCGGCCGGGTGCGACTGGACGACGACGAGGTGATGGTGTTCGAGGTGGGCCAGAGCCTCTTCGTCGCGCGCACCACCTGGCGCTCGCGACGGCTGCCGGTGCCGGTGACCAGCGACGTCGACGTGCCCATGGTGCTGATCGCCGCCACCATGGGCTTCCTTGCCACCGTGCTCGGCATCGTGGCCGCCTACGTGCCCCCGCCCCCGGAGACCAGTCGCAACGACACCATGACCCGCATCGTCGACCTGGAGCTCTACCGTCCCAAGCCCGAGCCGATCTCGGCGCCGGCCCGCGACCCGGGCGAGCCCAAGGCGGGCGGTGGCCAGGGCCCCAGGGAAACGAAGCCGAGTCGCGACCCCCGGCCGGGAAACCCCGACGAGCAGGTGGCGCGCGACAAGGTGGAGGAGATGTTCCGCGGCATCGACGTTCTCGCCGAGAGCTCGCTCGACGCCGCCACCACCGCCGGCATCAAGCACCTCATCGGCACCCACGGCACCCAGGCGCCCGGCGCGGGGGGCCTCACCGCCGGGCGCTGCCTCTCGGCCGATTGCACCGGCATCGGCGTGGCCTCGGGCGACGGCACCGCCCCCTGGGGCAACGGCGACCGCCGCGCGGGCAACGGCAAGGAGTGGGGCGGCGACTTCAAGCTCACCAAGGCCGAGGCCCGGCTCAACATCGAGGGCACCCCCACGATGATGGGCGGCATCGACAAGGCCGACGTCGACAAGGTGGTGAAGCACCACCTCACCTACCTGCGCTACTGCTACAGCCGCGAGCTGCAGAAGCAGCCGCAACTCAACGGCAAGGTGAGCATCCGCTTCGTGATCGCGGGCGACGGTTCCGTCTCGAGCGCCACCGTGTCGCGATCGACGCTGGGGCACCCGCCCACGGAGAGCTGCATGACCAACAAGTTCCTGCAGATGCAGTTCCCCGCGCTCAAGGGCGGCGGCATCGCGATCATCACCTACCCCTTCGTGTTCGCATCGTCGTAGTCGGCCTCGGCGAGTTGGCGACGGCCGTTTCTCCCTGGGGGCCCCGCCACCACGCTCAGGCCGGGTGCCTACGGGCTCTCGAACTCCGGGCCGACGACCGCTTCTCGACCGACCCCGCCCAGAAGTGTTTCCCGGAGCGACGGGAACGGGGTCGTGCGATTATCTCTGGAGGCATGCCCGCCGCCATCCCCCACGACCTCATTGGCGCCATCGAGGAACTCCGCAAGCAGCGCAACGCGGTGATCCTCGCCCACTACTACCAGGAGCCCGACATCCAGGACGTCGCCGACTACATCGGCGACTCCTTGCAGCTCGCGCGCGCCGCCCAGCAGACGAGCGCCGACGTCATCCTCTTCTGCGGCGTGCACTTCATGGCGGAGACCGCGAAGATCCTCAATCCCGAGCGCATCGTGCTCATCCCCGACATGGCGGCGGGCTGCTCGCTCGCCGATGCCTGTCCCGCGCCGATGCTGCAGCGCCTCAAGGACAAGCACGCCGGCGCCAAGGTGGTGTCCTACATCAACTGCTCGGCCGCCGTGAAGGCCATCTCCGACATCATCTGCACCTCGTCCAACGCCGAGCGCGTGGTGCGCTCGATCCCCGAGGGCGAGAGCATCATCTTCGCGCCGGATCGTAACCTCGGCGCCTACGTGGCCAAGCAAACCGGTCGCGACATGATCCTGTGGCCGGGCACCTGCATCGTCCACGAGACCTTCTCCGAGCGCAAGCTCATCGAGCTCATGTCGAAGAACCCGCGGGCCCGGGTGGTGGCGCACCCGGAGTGCGAGCCCACGCTGCTGCAACACGCGCACTTCATCGGCAGCACCAGCGCGCTGCTCGACTACGTGAAGAAGACCGACGCGCCGTCGTTCATCGTGGCCACCGAGCCGGGCATCCTCCACCAGATGAAGAAGGCCGCGCCCGGCAAGGAGCTGATTCCCCTCCCCGGCCAGGACGAGTCCTGCTCCTGCAACGAGTGC
>VGRQ01000613.1 GCA_016875315.1 Deltaproteobacteria bacterium
TGGTCGTCGGTGTGCGAGAACGGATTGTCGATGGTGCCGCCGCCCCAGCCCAGGTCGCTGGCGTCGTAGCTGGGCGTGAACAGGTTGGAGATGACCACGTAGGCGGCAAGGAACCCGAGGTAGTGCAGCGGGTCGACGTCGACCTCGCCGAGGAACAGCAGCGGACCCACCACGATGGCGAGGGTCACGAACCAGCCGGCGGCGAGCTGTGGGGCGAGGCCAGCCCTCCCGAGGGCCGGGAGGCCGGCCCCGCAGGCGTTGCACTTCAAGGCACCCCGCGGGAGCCGAGCCGAACACTGCGTGCAGCGGGAGGGCGCCACGCGAACTTCCTATCCGTCCGGGCGCCGGAGCTCACACGCTCCGCCGGTACTCCCCGCCCACCGCGTACAGGGCCTCGGTGATCTGCCCGAGCGAGGCCACGCGCACGGTGTTCATCAACTCGGCGAACACGTTGCCGCCGTCGAGCGCCACCTGCTGCAAACGCCGCAGCGCAGGCCCGCTCTCGGCCGCGTGTTCCACGTGGAACGCCCGCAGGGCGGCGATCTGCGCGTGCTTCTCGGCGTCGCTGGAGCGCCGGAGCTCCACCGGCGGTGGCTCCCAGTCCTCGCCGAGCGTGGCCGGGTCCTGGAAGCTGTTGATCCCGACGATCGGCAAGCTGCCGTCGTGCTTCTTCTCCTCGTAGTACAGCGACTCTTCCTGGATCTTGCCGCGCTGGTACTGGGTTTCCATCGCGCCGAGCACGCCCCCTCGGCTGTCGATGCGCTCGAACTCGCGGAGCACCGCCTCTTCCACCAGGTCGGTCAGCTCGTCGACGATGAAGCTGCCCTGGAGAGGGTTCTCGTTCTTCGCCCAGCCCAGCTCCTTGTTGATGATCATCTGGATGGCCATCGCCCGGCGCACCGACTCCTCGGTGGGGGTGGTGATCGCCTCGTCGTAGGCGTTGGTGTGCAGGGAGTTGCAGTGGTCGAAGAGCGCGAGGAGCGCCTGCAAGGTGGTGCGGATGTCGTTGAACTGGATCTCGCGAGCGTGCAGTGAACGTCCCGAGGTCTGCACGTGGTACTTGAGCTTCTGGCTCCGCTCGTCAGCGCCGTAGCGGTTCTTCATCGCGACCGACCAGATGCGCCGGGCCACGCGGCCGATCACCGTGTACTCGGGGTCGAGCCCGTTGCTGAAGAAGAAGCTCAGGTTGGGGGCGAAGTCGTCGATCTTCATGCCCCGCGCCAGGTAGTACTCCACGAAGGTGAAGCCGTTGGACAGCGTGAAGGCCAGCTGGCTGATGGGGTTCGCCCCCGCCTCGGCGATGTGGTAGCCGCTGATCGACACCGAGTAGTAGTTCCTCACGTCGTTATCGACGAAGAAACTCTGGATGTCGCCCATCATGCGCAGGGCGAACTCGGTGGAGAAGATGCACGTGTTCTGGGCCTGGTCTTCCTTGAGGATGTCGGCCTGGACGGTGCCGCGCACGATGCACAGCGTGGTGGCGCGGATGTCGGTGGCCTCGGCGGGCGACGGCTCGCGACCGGTGTTCTGCACGAAGCGCGCCACCTGCTGGTCGATCGCGGTGTTGAAGTACATGGCCAGCAGGATGGGCGCCGGGCCGTTGATGGTCATCGACACGCTGGTGGTGGGCGCGCAGAGGTCGAAGCCCGAGTACAGGATCTTCATGTCGTCGAGCGTGGGTACGCTCACGCCCGACTCGCCGATCTTGCCGTAGATGTCGGGGCGCTCGTCGGGGTCGGCGCCGTAGAGCGTCACGCTGTCGAAGGCCGTCGACAGGCGATGCGCCGCCTCCCCCTGGCAGAGGTAGTGGAAGCGCGCGTTGGTCTTCGCTGGCCCGCCCTCCCCGGCGAACATGCGCTTCGGGTCTTCCCCCTGTCGCTTCAGCGGGAAGACCCCCGCCGTGTAGGGGAAGAAGCCGGGGAAATTCTCCAGCGCCGTCCAGCGCACGATGTCGCCGTGGTCGGTGAATCGTGGTGTGGCGATGCGTGGAATCTTTAGTCGCGACAATGACTCCGACACGAGTGCCTGCGTGATGTCGCGCCCGCGCACCTGGTAGGTGTACGTGTCTTGCCGGTAGCGCTCCACCAGCCGGGGGTAGGCCACGAGCGCCGCCTCGGCGGACTCCTCGAGCTTGATGCTGTCGCGCCGGGCAACGAGCGCGGCGGCCACGTCGCCGTCGAACTCGGCGGCCGCCCGGTCGAGCGCCTGTCGACGCCGCGCCAGCTCGGCCTCGGCCTCGGCAACGCGGCGGTAACCGCGGCAGGCATCCGCGATCTCGCCGAGGTAGCGCCCGCGCTCGGGGGGGACGATGCGGCGGCGCGGTGGCGACGCGCGCAGGCCGGGGTCGGGGATGGCGGACGGCAAGGCGCGCCCCGACTTGGCGTTCACCAGTCCCAGCAGGTGACGGTACGCAGCGTTCACCCCGGGGTCGTTGAACTGCGAGGCGATGGTCCCGAACACCGGCAGGTCGTCGTCTTGCAGGTGGAAGGCCTCGCGGTTGCGCTTCACCTGCTTCCGCACGTCGCGGAAGGCATCTTCCGCGCCGCGGCGCTCGAACTTGTTGAGCACCACCATGTCGGCGTGGTCGAGCATGTCGATCTTCTCGAGCTGCGAGGGCGCGCCGAACTCGGGCGTCATCACGTACACGCTCACGTCGCTCACCTCGACGATGCCCGCGTCGGACTGGCCGATGCCGCTCGTCTCCACGAAGACGATGTCGGCGCCGCCGGCCTTGCACACCATGATGGCGTCGGCCACGGCGGGCGACAGCTCGCCCTTCTCGCCGCGGGTCGCGAGCGAGCGCATGAAAACCCGCTCGCCACGGATGGCGTTCATGCGGATGCGGTCGCCGAGCAAGGCGCCGCCGGTCTTCTTGCGGGTGGGGTCGATGCTCACCACCGCCACGCGGTCGGCGGGGAAGTCCATCGTGTAGCGCCGCACCAGCTCGTCGCAGAAACTCGACTTCCCGGCGC
>VGRQ01000614.1 GCA_016875315.1 Deltaproteobacteria bacterium
GCAAAGAAGGCCATCACGGCCACGGAGGAGAGGAGTCGGATCTTCATTAGAGCCTCGGGAAGAAGGGGGGAGGAGCGAAAAACGCGCGACTGAGCCTACCAGACCTCTCTTGCGGGGTCAAGAGTTGCACCCAGAGCACCACCCCGATAGCCCGCGGCGCCCGCACGCGCCCTGTCGCCCACCACGCTGGGCAGCAGGCCGTCGGCCCAACCGCGAAACTCTCGCGCACTCGTCTTGGAGCAGCCGTGATCACCGACCTCAACTTGATTCGCAACATCGGCATCAGCGCCCACATCGACTCGGGCAAGACCACGCTGACCGAGCGCATCCTCTTCTACACCGGCCGCATCCACGCGATCCACGAGGTGAAGGGCAAGGACGGCGTCGGCGCCACCATGGACTCGATGGACCTCGAGCGCGAGCGCGGCATCACCATCCAGTCGGCCGCCACCCACTGCTCCTGGAAGGACACCGAGGATCCCAACGGGAAGCTGCACCACGTCAACATCATCGACACCCCGGGGCACGTCGACTTCACCATCGAGGTGGAGCGCGCGCTGCGCGTGCTCGACGGCGCCGTGCTCGTGCTCTGCGCCGTGGCCGGGGTGCAGTCGCAGTCGCTCACCGTCGACCGCCAGATGCGCCGCTACAACGTCCCGCGGCTCGCCTTCGTCAACAAGTGCGACCGCCAGGGCGCCAACCCCTACCGCGTCACCGAGCAGCTCCGCGAGAAGCTCGGCCACAACGCGGTGATGGTCACCCTGCCCATCGGCCTCGAGGAGAAGCACAACGGGATCATCGATCTCGTCAAGATGAAGGCCTACTACTTCGATGGCGACAACGGCGAGAACTTGCGCGCCGAGCCGATCCCGGCTGAGATGGCCGCGCACGTCCAGGAGTACCGCGACCTCTTGCTCGACAAGGTGTCGATGTACTCCGACCAGCTGATGGAGGAGATCCTCGAGGAACGCGTCCAGGAAGACACGGTCAACGAGGCGATCCGCGCGGGCGTCAACTCGCTCAAGCTCGTCCCCGTGTTCTGCGGCAGCGCCTACAAGAACCGCGGCGTCCAGGTGCTGCTCAACGGCGTGGTGAAGTACCTCCCGGCGCCCCCCGACGTGAAGAACGAGGCGGTCGACCTCGGCAAGAACGAGGAGAAGCTCGTCATCCCCTCCGATCCCACCGGGCCGCTCCTCATGCTCGCGTTCAAGCTGGAAGACGGTCGCTACGGCCAGCTCACCTACCTGCGCGTGTACCAGGGCACCGTCCGCAAGGGCGACACCATCGTCAACGCCCGCAACGGCCAGAAGCTCAAGGTCGGCCGCCTCGTGCGCATGCACAGCAACGAGATGGAAGACATCGAGGACTCCAGCGCCGGCGACATCATCGCCATCTTCGGCGTCGACTGCTACTCGGGCGACACCTTCCACGACGGCTCGCTCAACGTCGCGATGTCGTCGATGCACGTGCCGGCCGCGGTCATCGACCTCACCATCAAGCCCAAGACCAACGCCGGCCAGGCGAACATGTCGAAGGCGCTCCGCCGCTTCAGCAAGGAAGACCCCACCTTCCGCGTGTCGAGCGACCCGGAAACCGGCGACACCATCATCTCCGGCATGGGCGAGCTCCACCTCGACGTGTACGTCGAGCGCATGAAGCGCGAGTACGCCTGCGAGGTGCTCACCTCGCCGCCGCGCGTGGCCTACCGCGAGACGATCAGCCAGCGGGCCGACTTCAACTACACCCACAAGAAGCAGACCGGCGGCTCGGGCCAGTACGGCCGCGTGGCCGGCTGGATGGAGCCGATGGAGGGCACCTACGAGTTCGTCGACGACATCGTCGGCGGCTCGATCCCCCGCGAGTTCATCCCGAGTTGCGACAAGGGCTTCCGCAAGTGCCTCGAGAAGGGCGAGCTCATCGGCGCCAACATCGTGGGCATCAAGGTGGGCATCAACGACGGCCAGTTCCACGCCGTCGACTCGAGCGACATCGCCTTCCAGCTCGCCGCCATCGGTGGCTTCCGCGAGGCCTACGCCAAGGCCAAGCCGGTGGTGCTCGAGCCGATCATGAAGGTGGGCCTCGAGGGGCCCGCCGAGTTCCACGGCGCCATGGTGGGCACGCTCATGCAGCGCCGCGGCATCATCATCGGCAGCCAGGAGGTCGACGGCTTCTCGCAGATCGAGGCCGAGGTGCCGCTGGCCGAGATGTTCGGCTACTCCACCACCCTGCGCTCCGCGACGCAGGGCAAGGCCGAGTTCACCATGGAGTTCGCGCGCTACTCGGTGGCGCCGAACAACATCACGGACGAGCTCGTGAAGAAGTACCAGCAGGAGAAGAAGGACAAGTAGTTGGCGCACCCGGGGCCCGAGCACAACCAGGCGGCGCTCCGGGCGCTGCAGGCTTTCCTGCCCGGCGGCCTCCGCCCCGGGCAGCTCGGTGCCATCGTGTCGCGACCGGGACTGGGCAAGACCCAGCTCCTGATCCACCTCGCGCTCGACCGCCTCGTCAACGGCCAGCCCGTGCTCCACGTGGCGGTGCGCGAGCCGGCCGCGGCGGTGCGCGACGCCTACGACTCGATGATGAGCGGGCTCTACGGTCACCTCAAGCCGCTCGAGCGCGCCGAGGCGGCGCTGGCGGTGGAGCGCCTCCGCGTGATCCACGCCACCCGTGGCCGGGCCCCCGACGTGTCGCGGCTCGGCGAGGTGCTCGATGTCCTGCACGACATGATCGACGCTCGCCCCCGGATGGTGGTGATCGACGGCATGGCACCGCCAGGGCGCAGCGCCTTGCGCGAGCTGGCGGCGCAACGGAACGTGGCGGTGTGGACCGCGTTCTCGCGCGAGGAAGAGGGCGACGAGGTGCCCGCCGACGTGGTGCTCGAGCTCTACAACGACCATGGCCAGCTCGCGATCCGCGCCCTGGCCGGCTCCGACCACGCGCCGGTGCGGCTCGGCGCCGGGGCCTTCGCGG
>VGRQ01000615.1 GCA_016875315.1 Deltaproteobacteria bacterium
GCATCCTGGCGGCCTTCGGCCTGGCCTGCGCCCCGCTGCTCCTCGCCGGCCCGCTGGCCCACGCCGACGCGGCGCGTTTCCTCGACTCGGCGCGCCTGAGCCTGCCTGCCGCCCAGGGCTGGGGGCTCTATGGCCCGGTGCTCGCCAGCCTCGCGCTCGGCGCGCTCGCGACGGCCTGGCGCCTGTCGCGACCGGGAATCGCGCGGGGACTGGGAGTCATCGCGGCGCTGGGCGTGCTTGCCGGGGGCGCGGCGTGGGCGCTCGGCCCTCGCGACCCCGTCGCCGCCGCCTTCGCCCTGGGCATCGGCGCCTGCCTCGGCCTGCTCACCTGGGCGAACGCCACGCGACTCCGCAGCTACAACCTCGTTTCACTCGGCGCGGTGGCCCTCGCGCTCTTCCTCGGCGAGCACGCCCTCGCCCGCACCCAGTACGGCGCCTCGCTGGTGGGGGTGTCGAACCGCGCCGCGTCCAGGGGCGACGCCCAGTCGGTGGGCACCGCCTTCGACACCTTCGAGGCCCTGGAAAACACCCGCGCCTTCCGTGACTACCCCGACCGGGACTACCCGGTGCGCCCGCCCGCGCGGGCGGCACCGCTCCGCGTCGTGGCGCTCGGTTCCTCCTCCACCGCCGGGGCCTACCAGAACGACGACATCAGCGAGTTCTGGCCCGCCGATCTCGAGCGCCTGCTCGGGACCGGAGTGCAGGTGATCAACCAGGGGGTGGGCGGCTGGACCAGCCTGCACGCGCGTCGCTACATGGAAACGCAAGTCGACCTCGTCGACCCCGACATCCTCGTGGTGTACCTCGGCCACAACGACATCCTCACCCCCTCGCCGCGCCCCTACGCGCAGCTCCTCGAGGCCTGGCGCGCCGGGAACGATGCGAGCGTGGCCACGTCGAACGTGCTGGGGCGCGTGCGGGTGTACCAGGCCCTCCGGTTCTTCGTGCAGGCGCTGGTCGCCACGCCCAGCGAGGCGGCCGTGCCGGTGGCCGACGCGCGCGAGAACTACCAGGCGCTCGCCGAGTTGATGCACGCCCGGGGCGGGAAGCTGCTCCTCGTGCGCGAGGCGGTTTCGCCCGACCCGGCGCAGCTCGCCGACTACGGCGCGATGATGGCGTGGCTCGCGGAGGCCGATCACGTCGGCTACCTCGACGCCAACGGCGTGCTCCTCGACCCGCGCGCCGGCGACGCCTTCCTCGACGACTGCCACCTCTCGCGGGGTGGCCATGTCTTGCTCGCGGAGGCCGTCGCCGAGGCATTGCGCCGGGAGGGGTGGGTGCCCTGAGCTACGGCACCGCCGCTTCCGTCTCGTCCAGCTCGAACAGCCAGTAGGTCCGGTCGGCGCGGAAGATCTCGAACATGGTGGAGCGCGTGAGCAGCACCGACCAGAGGACGGCGCCTTCGGCGTCCACCCGGTAGAAACCACGCCGGTCGGTGCCGTAGTCCGACACGTCGGCGGTGCCGACGGTCACGAGGTAGCTGCCGTCGGGCTGGAGATCGACGTCGCCCATGGTGCGGGCGTAGAAGGTGACGTCGTAGACCCAGGACTCGGTGGCGGTGAGCGCGCCGTCGTCGAGCCGGTAGTGGAGGGCTCGGCTGTGGTAGGCGTCGTCGTAACCATTATCGAACACGGTGATGCCGCCATCGACGAGGCTGGCGCCGTGTTGCAGGTGGAACCAGTCACCGCCCTGGAGGGCGTAGTCGCCGCCCGGCCCCACTCGCGACAGCAGCTCGCCGGTGGCGTGGTCGACCATCGTCACCCAGTTCTGGTTGCGCATCGAGATCATGATGCGGTCGGTCGCGGGGTCGTAGTCGAGAGCGTTGGCGTGGGTCCAGTCGAGGAAGCCTGCCGTCTCGAAGTCCTCGGTGTACTCGCCCATCCGCGTGGGGTCGAGATCGTCGTAGGCCGCCCAGGACCACACCGTCTCGTTCTCGGGGCTGATCTCGATCACCGTGTCGCCGCGGACGATCGACGTCTCGCCGGTCAGCTCGTCGGTCACCTCGTGGTCGTCGTAGACGAGGGCGAGCACGTTGCCGCTGGGCATCAGCAAGGCGTCGTGGTGGACGTAGGGCTTGGACACCGCCAGCCGGGTGCGGCCGAGCACGTCGAACGCTCGGAAACCCTCCGGGAGCACCAGGCCGATGTTCCCATCGTCTTGCACGCGGAGCTGCCGGTTCGCGTCGTCGACGTCGTAGAGCTCGGGGTCGTCGTAGTAGTAGACGACCTGGCCCTCGCCATCGATGCCGATGACGTAGGGCGTTTGCGGGCTGCCGTACACCGGCGAGGGGGCGAAGAGGGTGACGCCCTCGTCGGCCTCGGAGGCGGTGCCGATGGCGAACTCGGCGTCGGCCAGGCCATCGGGGAGGGCCCCCGTGGTCCACTCTGTCCAGTCGCTGGCGTGGTAGTCGCCGTCGCCGTCGCGCGCGAGGGCACGAAGCTGGTAGGCGGTACCGGCGCGGAGGCCCACCACCGGCGCGCTGTGGGTGCGCTCGGCCGCGGTGTAGGCGGTTCGCCGCGACGTGCCGCTGGGGTCGACCACCTGGATCGCCACCTCGCCCTCGAAGTTCAACTCGACGCTGGCCAGCGCCGCGAGCGTGAGCCCGTCGACCTCGGCGAGGGACAGCGCCACGACGAAGTCGCGACTCGGCTCAGCCGAGTCGGCCGGTTTCTGCTCTACCTCGTCGTCGACAGGGCAAGCAGCGATCAGGAGGAGCGCGACCACAGCGACGCCCACTATGCCGCGGCGCCGCGCTCCCGGTGTGAAAAGCCTGTCCCTGCGCAATACGTTCGGGTGATGCCCAGCAACGAAGCTCAGCTTGACGAGTCGGACCTCGACGGGCTTGCCCGCGCCTGCGCGCGTCGGTTCCCCACGGCCGAGGCGCAGCGCCCCTTCGCTCGCGCGGCCGGCCTCGACGCCGACCCCACCGACGTGGGCGACGCCCACGCCACCTGGGCAAAGATGCTGCA
>VGRQ01000616.1 GCA_016875315.1 Deltaproteobacteria bacterium
CCTGTCGGCGCACCTCGACGCACCCATCGCCAACCGGGGGCTCGCCGGCATGCGCAACCTCGCCGAGCGGCTCGTCGTCGAGGCGCTCCCGCGGCACTGGTCGCGCGCCTTCCCGCGCGGCAGCGCGCGATACCTCGCCTGCCTGGCGCTCTACGCCGGCATCGAGCACTCCGACTTCGGCCCCTCGGCCGGTCGTCGCCTCTGGGTGACCTTCCTCGCCGAGCTCGCGCAGGTGCCTGGTTGGCAGGTGGTGCAGACCGAGCTGGAGACCTGGCGCCAGGTGGCCGACGCCTGGTCCGACCTCGCCCGGGCCGCCCTCCCCGAGGAAGTTCGCCGGCTGGCCGAGGCTCGAGTCCTCGTGGACACCCAGTCGGCCCGCTACCGCCGCGACGGCATCGAGGCGAGCCGGATGATGGCGTCCACGCGGGCCCGCTTGGCGAGTATCGAGCGCGAGATGCAAATGGACTTCCCTCTCGCCGAGGCCGAGAGCCGCGACCAGCTCCGCGAACTGGGCGCTCGCCTCGCGCGGCTGGCCACGCTGGAGGAAGAAGCAACCACCCGGCTCCTGCAACTCGTCCGTTAGACTCCCCGAAGCGGGGGTTATCGAGCGGCCGTGGACGAGGTTCTCTCCCCCAGCACGCGCCTGCTAGTCCAGCTGGTGCTCATTCTCGGTGCCGCGCGCGTGGTGGGCGCGCTGTTCCGGCGCCTCGGGCAGCCGCAGGTCATCGCGGAGATCGTCACCGGGATGCTGATGGGGCCGACCCTACTCGGCCGCGCCTGGCCGGAGTGGCACGCGGTGCTGTTCCCCGCGAGCAGCCTCCCCGCGCTCGACGCCATCAGCCAGGTGGGTCTCGTGCTCTTCATGTTCCTCGTGGGACTCGAGCTCGACCTGGGGGTGCTCCGCAGGCAAGGTCGCCTCGCGGCCGGCGTCACCATCGGCACGCTGGTGTTGCCGCTGCTCTCGGGCGTGGCCCTTGCGCTCGCCCTCCAACCGGGCTTCGGTCCGCCCGGCGTGCCGGTGGCGGAGTTCGCCTTCTTCATCGCGATCGCGATGTCGGTCACGGCGTTCCCCGTGCTGGCGCGCATCCTCGCCGAGCGGGGCATGCTGGCCACCACGGTGGGTACCATCGCCCTCACCGCCGCCGCCGGCCACGATCTCGCGGGTTTCGTGATGCTCGGCGTCGCCGTGTCGGCGGCGCACGCCACCGGAGCCACGGGGGTGATCCGCGCCGCCACCGTCACCCTCGCCTACGTGGGCGCGATGATCCTGCTGGTGCGCCCCTTGCTTGCGCGCATCGAGCGGCGCTTCGGGACGCTCCGCGATCTCAAGCAGACCGGCCTCGCCATCCTCCTCCTCGCCGTGTTCGTGAGCGCCCTCCTCGCCGAACACGTCGGCATCCACGCGCTCTTCGGTGCCTTCCTGGCCGGCGTGGCCACGCCGCGGGCACACCGGACGGTGGCCGCCATCCGCGGGCGAGTGGAAGACATCGCGACGCTGATCCTGCTGCCCGTGTTCTTCGCGGCGACCGGGTTGCGCACCGACCTGATGGCGGCGATGTCGGGAGGCAACGGGAGCTGGACGCTGGCCATCATCGCCATCTCCACCGCGGCGATGTGGCTCGGCGCCCTGGTGCCTGCGCTGCGTGCTGGCCTTGGTTTCCGTGACGGCGTGACCCTCGGCGTGCTCGCCAACACCCGGGGGCTGATGGAACTCATCATCCTCACCATCGGACTCGACCTCGGCTTGCTGACACCCACGCTCTTCGCGATGTTCGTGGTGATGGCGATCGTCAACACGCTCGCCACCGCGCCGCTGGTGGCCTGGCTCTACCCCCGCGCGCGAGTGCTCGCCGAGACCACCCGGGCCACGGCCGCGTCTACCTACGGCCTCGTGGCCTGCGTGGCCCACCCCGACAGCGCGGCGGCGCTGGGCCGGCTGGGCGCCGACATCTGCGGACCGCCGCCCGCCCGGGGCTGGGCGCTGCGGCTGGTGAGCGTGAGCGAACAGCCCGGGCTCTTCCCCAACGAGCCCACCGAGGCGGACGGGCCAGCCGAGATACTGGCGGGCGTGGCGCAAGGGGCGGGATCGGCCTTCGAACCCGTCACCGCGCAGGCCGGCGACGTCGTCGACGCGATCCAGAGCTTCGCGCGCTTGAAGGAGGCAGACCTGATCCTCCTCGGGCTGCACCGCCCGCTGTGGGGGGGGGCCCAGCTCGGCGGGCCGGTAGCCCGAGTGGCACACGCGGCGCCCTGCGATGTCTTGGTGTTCCACGACGCCGGCTTCCGCGGCGCGCGCCGAGTGGTGCTCGGACTCGGGGGCGACAACGACGAGGCCGCCAAGCGAGTGGCCGACCGCATCGCCTCGCGGCCGGGCGTGGAGCTGGTGGTCATCGACGGTCGGCGTGACAGTGGCCGCGTGGACGCGCTCAAGGCTGCAGCGGCTGGTGCCGATCTCGTGGTCGTCGGCATCGGCGCGGCCTGGGACCTGCCGCTGCAACGCTTCGACGTGCGCGAGCCCCGGTTGCTGGCAGAGCTGGGAACGTCGCTGCTCGCGGTCTGTTCCGGGGAGGAGGGCGACTAGTTGGCGGTTTGCCTTGTCGCCCAGGTGACATGAGTTATGCGCGCCGGCCCACCCAGTGGAGATTCAATGCCGCGTCCGCCTGTCGACCAGAAACTCGCCCCGTTCAAGGACAAGCTCGGGAAGATTCCCGACCACGAGATCGCGGCGCAGGCGGGCGTCTCTCGCACGGCGGTTGTCAGCTTCCGGAAGCGCATGGGCATCAAGTCCTACGAGGGCTACAAGTTCCAGCCCGGCGCCGCCCCCGCCAGGCCGGAGAGTGCCGGGAAGTCCGCTGGTTCCAAGTCGGCGACCATGAAGGCGCCGGCGCCCAAGCCTGCGGCCGCCAAGCCCGCGCCGGCGCAGGCGGCACCGCCGAAGGCCCCGGCCGCCAAGGCCGCGCCCGCC
>VGRQ01000617.1 GCA_016875315.1 Deltaproteobacteria bacterium
TCGACGCCGCCACGCCGCCTCCTGGGGCCCCTGGGGGCGTGGTCCTCGCGGTGGGCCCCGAGGGCGGCTGGACGGCCCGCGAGCGGGCGATGCTGCTCGCCGAGGGGTGGAGTGGCGCCCGCCTGGGCGATCACGTCCTGAGGGCACCCACGGCCGTGGCGGTGGGCCTGGCGATCACTCGCTGGTGATGACGGCGGTGGTGCGGATGGTGTCGGCGCGGCCGAACACCGGGAGCGACTCGTCGCTGGCTCCGCCGGTGAAGCTGAAGCTGGTGGAGTCGGCGCGGCTGTAGTTGCTGCCCGCGAAGGGCGCGCTGCAGTGCTCGTCGGCCGGGAGGTACTGGTCGTCGTGCAACACGCACTCGCGCGCGCGGATGTGGGCGTTCTGCGCTGCCCAGGCCACGCTCCACAGGTAGTACATCACCATGATCGCCATCGCGATGATGGGCACCACCAGCATCGCCTCCACCGCGGACTGGCCCCGGCGGCGCATCAGTGCTCGAACCTCGAGGTGTCCCAGGCGCGGCCCTCGCGGGCGCCGTCGATGCCCACGAGGTCGGCGGGCGTGAGATCGCCGGCGAGGTTGTCGTTCACCCCGGCGAGGCGGGCACGGTACTCGTCGTACATCGACAGCTTCGGGTACTCGATGCCCTGGGCCAGGTAGATGCCACCGATGTTCATGTTGCCGTTGGCCTGGTTGCCGTTGAGCTCGCTCGGCCCCACGCTGCCGTCGTAGGGCTTGGCCACGGCGTAGGCGTAGAGCTTGTCGTCGCCGCCGGTCGACGAGGCACCGAAGAAGCCTCGGTCGCGACCACTCGACCGGTAATCGACGTCGAGGAAACGTTTCGCGGGCGTGCCCGAGGTCCGTCCCGCCACCCACACGTCGGGGTCGCGGCTGGACTTGTAGAACCACGTGGGCATGGTGACCGGCGCGCGGATCAGCGTGCCCGAGTAGCCGCAGTACGAGGCGCAGTAGGTGTTGAACTGGTAGTTGAAGGCGGTGTCGGTGCGCTGGCGGAACTCGGCGAGCGAGGGCGTGGTGCCGCCGCCGAGGGTGCTCGTCGACCAGGTGACCCAGTAGGTACCGCGCGCGGTGGGGCTGCCGCCCACGTCGTCGAAGAAGCTCGTCTGCGCGCCCGTGCCCGAGAAGTTGGCGTCGGCGGTCGCGACACCAGCTTGCAGCGCAGGGGTGACGGTACGATCGTACTGCGCCCGCCGCACGAAGTCCTCGATGGCGAGATCGATGCGAATCTTGCATAGCTCCACCTGGATCTCGGCCTGCGGATCGGTCGATCCGCAGTTGCAGGGGGTCGACCACGGCACGCCCCCGTGCTCCAGGATGTCGCGGCAGGACTGGGCTTCCTCGGCGATCTGCTTGTTGAGCAGCGTGAGCTCGTTGAGCGAGGCCGCCTCGCTGTAGGCCACCGCGTAGGTGGAGAGGTCGGCCGCCTCCTGCATGCGGATCTTGTCGTTCACCGCGATGCCCATGTTGGTGGAGAAGGCCGCCACCAGCATCAGCGACATCAGGCACAGCGCCACGAGGATCGCGGCGGCGCCCCGGCGGTGGCGCGCGCGCCTCAACATCCACCCCGGCAGTTGTTGTCGCCGTAGCGGTTCGCGCGGATGCCCGACCGCCCCTCGTAGCCCTCCTCGTCGGGGCCCGCGACCACGGTCACGTCGTAAGACAAGTCGCCGATCCCGCTCACGAAGGGCAGGTCGGCCTCCCAGGGCATGTCGACCCGCACGCCGCTGCCATCGGCGCTGGCGGTGGCGCCCCGGGTGGCTCGCCCATCGAGCAGCGCGCTCACCGCCGACTCGGGGCTGCCCCCCACTTGCTGGGCCCGCGCGCCCGCGAAGGCCGCGTAGTTGGCGTAGTGGGTGCCGCCGAACCAGAAGCCGAGCTCCACCACCGCGAACAACAGGCCCAGCACGATCGGCAGGGCGATCGCCAGCTCGGTCGCGCTCTGGCCGCGGGAGGAACGCATAGGACTACGCTAGCACAGGCAATCCCCGTGCCGGACGGCCGGAGGCGGGGAATCCGCCGCGCGTGGGACACGCTTGCCCCACGCGCTGCGACAGGCCTGGGGCGCCCTAGACCGCCCGGCGGCGCCGCAGCATGGCGGCGAGGCCGAGCAGGCCCACGGCGCTGGCGGCGGCGGCGCTGTCCTCTTCGCTCGAGCCGCAGCCACAGCCGCTGCCCTCGGTGACGGTGGTCACCTCGTAGTCGTCGTAGAGACCACGATCATCGGGGTAGACAGTCACGACGGTGTAGCCCCACACCTGCTGGCCGTCGAGGTCGGTGGCGAGCACGAACAGCGTGTAGTTGCGCCCCGAGATGCCCTCCTCCAGCTGCGGGCAGGTCCAGTTCACCGTCTGCGCCGTCGCGTTGTCGAAGCCGTTGGTGTTGTGGTCGTCGCCCCAGAGGTAGGTGGTGGCCTGCCCGTCGGCGTCGAAGACCTTGGCGCTGAGCGCGATGCTCTCGCCTTCCATGCAGGCATTCTGCGAGGGGCGAGGCGTGCCCACCACGATGGGCTCGCTGTCGGTCGAGATGCAACCGTCGGCGCTGTCTTCCAGGCCGTCGCAGTCGTTGTCGATGCCGTCGCAGATCTCCGTGGCCGCCGGGCTCACGTCGGGGTCGGAGTCGTCGCAGTCGAGGTTCACCTCGGCGAAGCCGTCGCCGTCGTCGTCGTAGAGCGAGGTGGTCTCGTCGGTGCGACCGTCGCAGTCGTTGTCGACGCTGTCGGCCCGCTCGGGGGCGCCCGGGTACACCTGGGCGTTGTAGTCGTTGCAGTCGCCCTCGGCCTCGGTCATCCCGTCGCCGTCGTCGTCGTAGCCCTCGGTGCCCTCGTCGGTCACGCCGTCGCAGTCGTTGTCCTCGCCGTCGAAGACCTCGGCCGCCTCGGGGTAGCTGTCGCGGTTGTGGTCGTCGCAATCAGGGGGCTCGGACTCGGC
>VGRQ01000618.1 GCA_016875315.1 Deltaproteobacteria bacterium
GGCCCACCGGCGCGCACCTCGCCGCTACGGAAAGACTCGCGCCTCGCCCCTTGACGCCCGCGCCCACCGGGCGCCCGTCGTGCCCCGGCCGACGCCCGTCACCCGAAACCGACGACAGGCGCTCGCGGCCACGGGCAAACGCCGCGACACGCGCGGCACGCGGCTTGCCTCCGCGCGCACCATGCCGCTCGCCCTCCAGTTCGTCTACCGCCGCCAAGACAGCGCCCCCCTCGCGGAGGACGACGGCGACCGCCGATCGCTCATCGCGGCGATGCTCGCCGCCGGGAGGGAGAACGGCCTCGTCGTGGCGGGCGCCGCCGACACCCACGCGCACGCTGTCGCGAGGGGCGCGAAGCGGCCCGACCGTCTCGCGGCGGCCACGCAGTACCGGGTGTGCACGGCGCGAGGCGACGGCGCGCGCCTCGAACCCACCCGGGTCACCGCGGTGCGCGACCAGTGGCACCTGCAGAACACGTTCTTCTACGTGCTCAAGCAGGCACAACACCACGCCGTGGGGGGCGACCCGCGCTTCGAGGCCACCACCTTGCCCGACATGCTCGGCCTGCGCGTGATCGCGCCGTGGTTGCCCGCTCGCGTACACGCCGCCCTGCCGCGCCTGTCGCGACATCAACTGCTCGAGATCCTTGGCGTCGACGAGCTCGTGCCTGGCTTCGACATCGCCACGCTGGCCGACGCCGCCGCCGCCGCCGTGGCCACGCGTGACCTGTCGCGACGCACCCCGCTCGTGGTCGAGGCACGGCGCGCCGCCGTCGAGCTCGGCTCCGAGCACCTCTACGACGACGAGCTCGCCGCGCTCCTCGGTATCCACCCGCGCTCGATCCGGAAGCTTCGCGTGCGCCCCGTGCGCCTCGACCTGGTGCGCGCGATTGCGCTGCAAATGGGGCTTCGAGCGAGCGGCGCGCCAGGCGAGCGCTAGGGCGGACGCCCTGCAGGCTAGGTCGTGTCGCGACAGCTCCGGACGATCAGTCGGCGTTGTGTCCCGAGCAAGGTCGGCAGGGCGTCCCGCACCGCATCGTCGCCATCGTCATCGCCATCGCCGTCGATGTCCCCATTCGCGGCCCCCGGGGAAGCCGTTGCCGAGGTCGATGTCGATGTCGATGTCGAGGTCCCCGCGGCGGCCGATGTCCCCGTCGATGTCGATGTCGATGTCGCCGTCCCCGCTACCGCCGCAGCGCGCGCAGCACCCGCCCCGGCACGGCGCGGATCCACTCCATCCACACGAAGGCCACCGGCACCACCAGCAAGGTGAGGAGTGTGCTCGAGATCACGCCGCCAATGACCGCCACCGCCATCGGCGCGCGGAACTCGCTGCCGACGCCGCTCCCGATGGCCGTGGGCAACATGCCGAGCACCATCGCCGCCGAGGTCATGAGGATGGGCCGCAGGCGACGCGGACCGGCGGCGCGCATCGCCTCGCCGGGGCTCATGGCCTCCCGCAAGTGCACCAGCGCGCCGTCGACCAGCAGAATCGCGTTCTTGGTGACGAGCCCCATCAGCAAGATGATGCCGATCTGGCTGCCCATCGAGATGCTCGACCCGGTGACGGCGAGACCCAGGATCGCGCCCACCATCGCCAGCGGCACGCTCGCCATCAACGTCACCGGGTGAATCAAGCTCTCAAACTGCGAGGCGAGCACCATGAAGATGAAGATGAAGGCCACGGCGATGGCGAGCCCCATGGCGCCCGCCGTCTCCTCCATGTCCTTGGCCTGCCCGTCGATCTCCCAGGCGTAGCCCTCCGGCAAGGGCGCTTCCGCCATCTGGCGTTTCACCTCGTCGAGCACTCCGCCCAGCGCGGCACCGTCGGCGATCTGCGACCACACCGTCACCGCGCGCATGCGCTGGTGGTGCACGATCTCGCTGGCACCGGCCCCCATCGTCACCGTCGCCACGTCGCCGAGGCGCACGTCGCCCCGGGGCGAGGGCAGGATCAGGTTGCGTAGCTCCGCCTCGGTGTCGACGAAGCGCGGCGCGGCGCGCACGCGGATGTCGGCCTCCGGTCCACCGTCTCGCAGGGCGCCCACGATGTTCCCCTCGACGAGCGAGCGCGCCGACAAGCCGACGATGCCGGCGGGAAGGCCCCGGTCGGCCGACACCGCGCGGTCGACGTTGACCAGCAGCTCCGGTCGCCCGGGGTTCACCGTCAAGCGCACGTCGCTGGTGCCCGGGACGGCGGCCACCAGCTTCTCCACGCGTTGCCCCTCGCGCACCACGCCGTCGAGATCGGGGCCCTGGATGACGATCATGAAGGGCGGCCAGTCGCCGAGGCCCTCGATCATCGCGGGCTGTTGCAGCGTGACCTCGCCGTTGTCGACCCCGTCGAGCGCGCCGCGCACCTGCTCCTCGTAGAAGCTGAAGGGCAGCGGCCGCTCCTCCTTGTCGGTGAGGCCCACGCGGAAGCGCACCCGGTGGGACTGGTCCTCGTGGCCCACCAGCGTGTACACGCGACGGACGCCGTCGGCGGCGAGCAAGGCAGCCTCGCGCTCCCGGGCCACGTCGTTGGTGACCTGGAGCGCCGTGCCCACCGGCAACCGGATGTCGGCGATCACCTCGCCGCGGTCTTGCTTGGGGACGAACTCGGCCGGCAAGAACACGGCCACCACGCCGGTACACACGAGCGTGACGAGCGCCATGCCCATCGTGAGGAAGGGATGCCGCAGCACCCCGTCGAGCACGCGACGGTACAGGGCGTCGATGCCGTCGAGAAACTGCTCGACGATGCCGGCCACGCCGGTGCGCTTGCCGTGGTGGGCCACCGAGAAGCGCGACGACAACATCGGGTCGAGGGTGAAGGCCACGAACAAGGAGAGCAGCACCGCCACCGCGATGGTGAGGCCGAACTGTTTGAAGAACTGGCCCACCATGCCCGACATGAAGGCCACGGGCACGAACACCGCCACCAGCGACAGCGTCGTGGCCAG
>VGRQ01000619.1 GCA_016875315.1 Deltaproteobacteria bacterium
TGGCCCCGCCCGACTCCGCCAGCACCTTGGTGATCGCCGCCGTCAGCGACGTCTTGCCGTGGTCGACGTGACCGATCGTCCCGATGTTGACGTGCGGCTTGTTGCGCTCGAACTTTGCCTTGGCCATTTGCGGAGTCCTCGTTTCTAGGAAGGTTGAATCAGTAGCCGCGGTACCGGGCGACGATCTCCGAGGAGATCGTCGGGGGCACTTCCGCGTATTCGTGGAACTGCATCGTGAACGACGCCCGGCCCTGCGTTGCCGACCTGAGGTCGGTCGCGTAGCCAAACATCGATGCCAACGGGACTTCCGCGCCGATGACCTGGACCCCCGGGCGGGCATCCATTCGGTTCACCGAGCCACGGCGACCGGACAGGTCCCCGATGACGGCGCCCGTATACTCCTCTGGCGCGGAAATTTCAAGGCGCATGATCGGTTCGAGCAAGATTGGCGCCGCGCGAGCAGCTGCGTCTTGCGCCGCCATCGAGCCGGCGATGCGGAAGGCGATGTCGCTAGAATCGACCTCGTGGAAGGATCCACCCACCACCGCGCAGCGCACGTCGACCATCGGAAATCCGGCGAGCACGCCGCGGTCGAGAGCTTCGCGCGCGCCGTCGATCGCGGGGCGGATGAACTCGCGGGGGATGGCGCCCCCGGTGACCTGGTCGACCACCACGATGCCCGATCCGCGCGCGCCGGGCTCGAGCACCAGCTTGACGTGCCCGTACTGGCCCTTGCCGCCGGTCTGCCGCTTGAGCACGCCCTCGCCTTCAGACCCCGCCGAGATCGTCTCCCGGTAGGCCACCTGCGGGCGCCCCACCTGGCAACCCACCTTGAACTCGCGCTGGAGCCGGTCGCGGATGATGTCGAGGTGCAGCTCGCCCATGCCGGCCATCACGATCTGGCCGCTCTCCTTGTCGACGCGCACCCGGAAGGTGGGGTCTTCGTCCTGGAGCCGCGAGAGCGCCGAGTTGAGCTTGTCTTCGTCGGCCTTGGTGGCCGGCTCGATCGCCAGCCACACCACCGGCTCCGGGAAGCTCATGGCCTCGAGCACGATGGGATGCTTCTGGTCGCAGAGCGTGTCGCCCGTCGCCACGTTGCGCAGGCCAGCGGCGGCGACGATCTGCCCCTCGGTGGCGCACTGCACGTCGACGCGCTTGTCGGCGTGAACTTGCAGCAGTCGCGACAGGCGCTCGCGCTTCCCGGTGCGCGGGTTGAGCGCCACCTCGCCAGCGTCGATGCTCCCCGAGTAGATGCGGAGGTAGGTGACCAGGCCGACGAAGGGATCGGACTGGATCTTGAAGGCCAGCGCGCAGAACGGGTCGCTCGCCGACGGGCGACGGGAGAGCGGCCGCGACTCGTCGGCCGGGTCTTTCCCCTCGGTGGGAGGCCGGTCGAGAGGCGAGGGCAAGTAGGCGGCGACGGCATCGAGCAGCGGTTGCACGCCCTTGTTCTTGAAGGCGGCCCCGCAGAACACCGGCACCACGCCCTGGGCCACCACGGCCTTCCGGCCTGCCTCGCGTAGCCAGGCCGCCTCGATGGGTTGTCCCTCGAGGTAGGCGTTGATGATGCGCTCGTCGTAGTTCGACAGCGCGTCGACGAGCACCTCGCGGGCCAGCTCGGCCTCGGCGCGCTGCTCGGCGTCGAGCTCGGCGGTGCGCATCGCCACGCCCGTCGCGTCGACGTCCCAGTAGAGGGCGACCATCTCCACCACGTCGATCACGCCGGCAAAGGTGTCTTCCGCGCCGATGGGGAGCTGGAAGGGCACCGCGTTGGCGCCGAGGCGGTCGCGGATGGTCTGGGTAGCGAAGGCGAAGTCGGCGCCGATGCGGTCCATCTTGTTGATGAACGCGATGCGGGGAACGCCGTACTTCTCGGCCTGCTTCCACACCGTCTCGCTCTGGGGCTCCACGCCGTCGACGGCGGTGAACACCGCCACCGCGCCGTCGAGCACGCGCAAGGAACGCTCCACCTCGATGGTGAAGTCAACGTGTCCCGGGGTGTCGATCAGGTTGATCTTGACGTCTTTCCAGGCACAGGTGATCGCCGCCGAGGTGATGGTGATCCCACGCTCGCGCTCCTGCACCATCCAGTCGGTGGTGGTGGCGCCGTCGTGGACCTCGCCCATCCGGTGGATGGTGCCGGTGTAGAACAACATGCGCTCGGTGAGCGTAGTTTTCCCCGCATCGATGTGGGCCATGATGCCGATGTTCCGGACGCGGGCGAGGTCGTTCTGCATGGCGATGGCGCCATCAGACTTCGAGTCCTGGTTCTCGACGACTCGCCTTCGGGCCCGGGCGCATGACATGGCGCCTGTTTGCGAGGAAGTGAGTGGTGGATCACCGGGACGGCGATGTGCTGACTTGGAGGTTCTCCGTGGAGGTTGGAAACGAGCGGGGCGGCTACTCGCGTGCCGCCCCGGTTCTAGGTGCTACCAGCGGTAGTGGCTGAAGGCCTTGTTGGCCTCGGCCATGCGGTGCACGTCGTCGCGCTTCTTGACCGCGTTGCCGCGGCCGTGGCTCGCCTCGATGATCTCGTTGGCGAGCTTGTCGCGCATCGACTTGCCGCCGCGCTCGCGCGCGTACTCGACAATCCAGCGCATCGCGAGCGCCATGCGACGCTCGGAGCGGACCTCGACGGGCACCTGGTAGTTGGCGCCGCCCACGCGACGAGACTTGACCTCGACCGCCGGCTGGCAGTTCTCGAGGGCGCGCTCGAAGATGGGGAGCGGGTCTTCCTTGAGACGATCCTTGATGATGTCGAAGGCGCCATAGACCACGGACTCGGCCACCGCCTTCTTCCCGTCGTTCATCACGACGTTGGTGAAGCGGGTGACGGTCTGGCTGGCGTAGACCGGATCGGGGAGGACAGGACGCTTGGGTACTTCACGACGACGCGGCATGGTTCACCTACTTCTTGGGACGCTTCGCGCCGTACTT
>VGRQ01000620.1 GCA_016875315.1 Deltaproteobacteria bacterium
TCGCACGATGTCGAGGCCCGGGTCCTCGGCGTTGCCGGTGATGCCCTGCACGCCGGCCACGTAGAGGTAGCCGGTGACGGTGCGCGCGATGCGGCCGAGCCGTTCCCGCGAGGTGAGGGGGCCCACCAGCGCCACGTGTTGCAGGCCGGCGCTGAGCGTGGCCTCGCGCAGCTCGGCGCACTCCTCCAGGGGCACGTCGGGCACGAGCAGGCTGTGGGCGCCGGCCTTCCTCGCGTCTTCGCAGAAGCTCGGTCGCGCGTGCACCAGGTTGGCGTACACCAGCAGGTTGAGCGGCACGCCGAGCCCCGCCACGCTCTCGATACCCGCGAGGCAGCGCGCCGTGGTGCTGCCCTCGGCGAGGGCCTCGCGGTAGGCCGCCTGCAAGACCGGCCCGTCGGCCACGGGGTCGGAGTAGGGGATCCCAAGCTCCAGGGCGCCGGCGCCTTGTTCGACCGCGATCTTGCAGAGCTTGGCGAACTTCTTCGGGTTTGGCCAGCCGATGGGAAGGAACACGCTCAGCATCGCGACGCCTCCTCGACGATGGCCATGTCCTTGTCGCCGCGGCCCGACAGGTTGACGAGCACTCGCTTGCCCTGGAGCTCCTCCTTGTGTACCCAGGCCAGCGCGTGCGCCGACTCCAGGGCCGGGATGATGCCCTCGGTGCGACAGAGCTGCCGGAAGGCGGCCAGCGCCTCTTCGTCGCTGATGCCGACGTACTCCACGCGCCCCTGGTCTTTCAGCATCGCGTGCTCGGGGCCCACGCCCGGGTAGTCGAGGCCGGCGCTGATGCTGTGCGCTTCCTTGATCTGGCCGTCGGCGTCTTGCAGGATGTAGGTGCGGGCGCCGTGGAGGATGCCGGGCGTGCCGGCCACCAGCGTGGCGCCGTGCTGCCCGGTGGCCATCCCCTTGCCGGCGGGCTCGACACCCACCAGCCGCACCGACTTGTCGAGCCGGAAGGCGTTGAACATGCCGATGGCGTTGCTGCCGCCGCCCACGCAGGCCACCACGACGTCGGGCAGGCCGCCTGGCTCGCGCCGCCAGGACTCGCGGGCCTCGCGGCCGATCACCGACTGCAGCTCGCGCACCAGCGTGGGGAAGGGGTGCGGACCGCAGGCGGTGCCGAGCAGGTAGTGGCTGTGCCGGAGGTTGGTGGTCCAGTCGCGGAGCGCCTCGTTGATGGCGTCTTTCAGCGTGCCCGCGCCCGACTCCACCGGCACCACCGCGGCGCCGAGGGCCTTCATCCGCGCCACGTTGGCCGCCTGCCGGGCCACGTCGGTGGCGCCCATGTAGATCACCACCTCCATGCCGAGCCGGGCGCCGATCATCGCGGTGGCGGTGCCGTGCTGGCCGGCCCCGGTCTCGGCGATGAGCCGCGTCTTGCCCATCCGGCGCGCGAGCAGGGCCTGCCCCACGACGTTGTTGGTCTTGTGGGCGCCCCCGTGGAGCAGGTCTTCGCGCTTGAGGTAGAGGGAAACGCCCGGCGCGAAGCGCTCGCAGCGGGTCATCGGCGTGGGACGGCCGGCCCAGGTGCCGAGCTCGGCGTCGAGCTGGCCGCGGAAGGCTGGATCCCGCAGGAGCGGCATCGCCTTCTCCAGCTCGTCCAGGGCGGGCACCAGCAACTCCGGCACGTAGCGCCCGCCGTACTCGCCGAAGGCTCCGACGCGAGGTTTCACCGACGCACCTCCTCGAACAGGGAACGTAGCTTTCCCGCGTCCTTGATGCCGGGGCTCGCCTCGATCCCGCTGCTCAAGTCGATGCCCCAGGGGCGATATTTCAGCAGTTCACGGGCGTTTTCCGGGGTGATGCCGCCGGCGATCCAGGTGTACGGGGGCGCCCCGCCGGCAAGGACCGCCGGCCAGTCGAGCTGCTCGCCGCTGCCACCGGCGCCCGGGTCCCACAGGGCAGGCTGGCGCGCGCTCCCCGGCTCCCCGGGACCCGTCGCGACCGTGACCTGGGCCAACCGGCGGGCCGCGTGAATTACCGCCGGCTCTGCCCGGTGGAGCTGCACCCGGCTGATACATGACTCTTGTATCGCATGTATCACATCGTCCAACGATGGCCGTCGAAACACCAGGACACTCCGGTGCGCCGCGCCCAGCCCCTCGGCGATTCGCCGGGCGTCGCCGGGTGCCACGCTCCGCGGCAGCCCGGGGGTACACACGAATCCGAGCGCGTCGGCGCCGAGCGAGAGCGCCAGCGCGGCGTCTTCGCTCCGTCGCAGGCCGCACACCTTCACCCGCGGCGGCCCGGCCACGGGCGCCGACACCGCCGCGAGCCAGCCCGGGTCGCGCATCAGCGAGGTGCCCACCAGCACCGCGTCGCAGTCGAGGTGCGCCACGCTGCCGGGCCCGTCGTAGCCGCTCTCCGCCACCCGCACGCGGTCGCGCGGCACCCGGGCGAGCAGCGCCTCGCCCCGGGCGCGGTCGATGTGGAGCGTGGAGAGGTCGCGGTTGTTGACGCCGATCACCTTCGCGTCGGTGCGCAGGGCGAGATCGAGCTCCCACTCGTCGTGCACTTCCACCAGCGGCTCGAGGCCCAGCGCCCGGGCCGCGCCCAGTAGCCCCTGCAAGCGCTCTCCCACCACGCGCACCATGAGCAAGACCGAGCGCGCGCCGAGCAGGGCCGCCACCCGGAGCTGGTCTTCCTTGACCACGAAGTCCTTGCAGATGGTGGGCAGGTCGACGGCGGCCGACACGGCGGCGAGGTCGTCGAAGTGGCCACCGAAGCGGGTGGGCTCGGTGAGGACCGAGACCGCGGCGGCGCCGTCGGCCGCGTACTGGCGGGCCACGTCCACCGCGCTCGCCCCGGGACGGATCGCGCCCTGCGAGGGCGAGGCCCGCTTCACCTCCGCGATCACCCGGATCGGGGCCCCGATGGGCCGCCGCAGGCAGGCGGCGAAGTCGGAGGCGGGCCGGGGCGCGGGCTCGCCCGGG
>VGRQ01000621.1 GCA_016875315.1 Deltaproteobacteria bacterium
CGGGCGAAGGCTGATATTTCGCGAGAGCAGCCGTCGCGAGCGGCGGTCGAGCGGCGGATTGTGGCGGGCTCGGCCGCGAGCCTCGGAGATTCCGCCGCTTTGTGGAGGTCGTCGCCGCCGTCGCCGGGGCCGCCCACGGGTGAAGGCTGATGTTTCGCAGGGGAAGCCGTCGCGAGCGGCGGTCGAGCGGCGGATTGTGGCGGGCTCGGCCGCGAGCCTCGGAGAGTCCGCCGCTTTGTGGAGGTCGTCGCCGCCGTCGCCGGGGCCGCCCACGGGCGAAGGCTGATATTTCGCGAGAGCAGCCGTCGCGAGCGGCGGTCGAGCGGCGGATTGTGGCGGGCTCGGCCGCGAGCCTCGGAGATTCCGCCGCTCTCGGGGGCGTGGGCACGCACGAGCCGCTTGACGCTGGCCTCCGGCGTGCGAAACATCGCCGCGCCATGTCGCAGGGCTTCCACGTCGTGTTCCGGGCGGTCGACGACCGCGTTCTCGCCCCAGACGACGCGACGCGCCGGGCGCTTGCCGGGTGCCTGCTCCGGGTGGGTCGCACCCGGGGACTCTTTGGCCTTGGCGCGGCCGACACGCATGCTCACGCCCTGCTCGCGGGGAACGCCGCCACGGCCGGCCGCTTCGTCCACGACGCGCGCCTGTCGCTGCCGGTGGTGCTCGGCATCCCGATGGCGGCGGCCTCGGTCAAGCCACTCCGCGACGTTTGGCACGCCGAGAGCGCGCTCGGCTACGTGCATCGGCAGGACACCCACCACGGGGTCGTCGCCGACCCCTACCGCGAGGCCACCACCTTGCCCGACTTGCTCGGGTTGAGGCTGGGCCACCTGTGGACTGCCCAGCGGGTGCGCGAGGTTGTCCCGCGCGTGTCGCGAGCGAGCCTGCTCGCGCACTGGGGGCTCGACGCGCTCGTGGAGGGCTTCGATCTCGACCTGCTGGCGGAGGCGGGCGCTGCTGCTGCCGGTGTCGCGACACTGGTGGGCAAGTCGCCTCGAGTGGTCGAGGTTCGCCGCGCCTGCATTTTCGCGGCGGCTGGCGAGTCCCCCTCCCGCGTGGCCGAGGCACTCGGCATCGCGACGCGCACGCTCCGAGAGCTGCGCGAGTCGCCGGCCGCGCCGCTGGCTCTCCGCGCGGTGCGCCTCCAGATGGGCCTGCGCCTCGCGCGGCCCCGGGTCGATCCCTTCGTTGATGACTGCATCGCGTGCGAGCGCGACCCCCGCGCGGTGGGGCTCCCCGGCGGAGTCAGCGGCGGGTAGTTGGGGAGTCGCTGAGCTGCGTGTGTGTCGCGACACGCTCGTGAGCGGCGGATAGTCGGGAGCTCGCGGGCGAGCCGGGGAGAATCCGCCGCTCTGGGGGGCGGCGCGGGGGTTGCAGCGACGCTGCGCCGAGCCGCCGCCACGGGCGAAGGCGGATAGTTGGCGAGTGCCGTTGTGACAGCGCTGTCGCGACACGCTCGCGAGCGGCGGATAGCCAGGAGCTCGGCGTCGAGCCGGGGAGAATCCGCCGCTCTGGGGAGCGCGCGGGGGTGGCGGCGGCGCGGCGCCGGGGTGCGGCAACGGGCGAAGGCGGATAGTTGGCGAGTGCCGTTGTGACAGCGCTGTCGCGACACGCTCGTGAGCGGCGGATAGTCGGGAGCTCGCGGGCGAGCCATGGAGAATCCGCCGCTCTGGGGGCGGCGCGGGGGTGGCGGAGGAGCGTTGCCGGGACGCGGCTACGGGCGAAGGCGGGTAGTTTTGGAGCCGCATGCCATATGCGTGTCGCGACACGCTCGTGAGCGGCGGATAGTCGGGAGCTCGCGGGCGAGCCATGGAGAATCCGCCGCTCTGGGGGCGGCGCGGGGGTGGCGGCGGCGCGGCGCCGGGGTGCGGCAACGGGCGAAGGCGGATAGTTGGCGAGTGCCGTTGTGACAGCGCTGTCGCGACACGCTCGCGAGCGGCGGATAGTCGGGAGCTCGCGGGCGAGCCGGGGAGAATCCGCCGCAGCGGGGGCCCGCCGCGATGGTGCTCCAATTTCGAGCCCCGTTGGCGTTGGTGGAGGGTCGAGACGCTGGATGTTCTCGCACAGAGAGCACGGAAGCCACGGAGGAAGCGCTCGCGCGCCGCGACGATAGTGGAGGTTCGAGGCGGTGAGCTGGGGTGACGGGGTGAGGGGCCCGCGTTGCCGGTCGGGCGGCGGGGATTCGACCCGGCGCGGAGGGTGCTCAGAGGGCGAGGGGATGGCCCGGCCGCTCGCCCGGTGACGGCTCGGCGCAGGTCGCGACGCCCGCAGCGACCGCCAACGCCACGAGGGCGGGTGGCCCGAGGGCCAGCGCCCGGTGGGTGGGGCCGCCGGCGAGAGTCACCGTACGGTGCCGGGGATGAGGTAGGCGATCACGGCCGCGTCGCCACCGGCAGCGTTCGCGCCGACGCAGGAAACAACGTCGTTCGGGCCGTCGATGTCGACGGGGGCGCCTTGATCGCGATGAACCCGCGTGCCCGCGCCTGCTGCTGGAACGCCGACGGCGCATCACAGGCCGGTGCCGAGGATGAGGTAGCCGGCCCCGGTGTAGGAGGACGCGCCGTACTCGCCCACCACAAAGTCTGAGAACCCGTCGGCGTTGAAGTCACCGCCGCCGGCCAGCGAGTACCCTGCCCACCCTTGGGAACTGCTCCCGGCAAACTCGGGAAAGATATCGATGTCGGCGCTGGCCGGCGAGGGCGAACCCGAGACAAGGAAGGCGGCGCCAGCGTGGTAGGCGACGTCCGACAGGTATGGGGCTGCGACCACGAAGTCGTCGTAGCCGTCGGCGTCAGCGTCGCCGGCGGGGGCGACAGTTACCCCGGCCTCGCCACCCGCGCTGACCCCGCTAAACTTGACCGAGGTCGCGAGGTTCGTGGAAGTGGGTGAAGTCTCGCCACCAATCAGGTAGGCCGCGCCAGCGTAATACTCG
>VGRQ01000622.1 GCA_016875315.1 Deltaproteobacteria bacterium
CGACGACGTGCGCGAGCTGCGCGTGGTGCGGCCCGACGGCGCGCGGGTGCGCGTGGGCGACGTGGCCGAGGTGCGCGAGGGCAGCGCCGATCGGGAGGTGGTGGCCCGGCTCGGCGGGGCCCCGGCGGTGGAGATCGAGGTCTACAAGGAAGCCGACGCCAACCTCGTGCAGGTGGCGCGCCGGGTGAAGGGGGCGCTGGAGCCGCCGCAGGCCATGCCCGGCGAAGAGGCCGTTGCCAGCGTGCTCCCCGAGGGGGTGAGCGCCGAGGTGCTCGACGACCAGGCCCGCTTCGTCGAGGCGGCGCTCGACAACCTCGTGGGCGACGCCTGGCTCGGCGGCCTGCTCGCCATCCTCGTCACCTTCGTCTTCCTGCGCGACTGGGTGACGACGCTCATCATCAGCACCGCCATCCCCATCTGCCTCTTCGCCACCTTCGGCGTGATGTACGTGGGCGACCTCTCGCTCAACTTGATGTCGCTCGGCGGCCTCGCGCTCGGCGTGAGCATGGTCATCGACAGCGGCACCGTGGTGCTCGAGGCGGTGCAGACCCACATCGACAGCGGAAAGTCGCGACTGGAAGCCGCCGTCGCCGGGACCGCCGAGGTGGCCCAGGCCGTGTTTGCCAGCGTGCTCACTGGCATCGCCGTGTTCTTCCCCATCGTGTTCGTGGAGGGCGTGGCCGGGCAGATCTTCGGCGACCTCGCGCTCACGGTGGTGTTCAGCCTCCTCGCCTCGCTCGGCGTGGCGCTCTTGTTCATCCCCATGCTCGCGGCGCGGACGATCGCGCTCCCGGCCGCCCCGGCGCGGGCGCGCGACATCGCCGGCAGCTCGCCCCGGGCCGCGTGGCAAGAGCTCGCCCGGCGTCGCCGTTTCTGGCTCTGGCCCTGGGCGCTGGCGCGTTTCCTGGTGCACGGCAGCCTCGCGGCGCTGGCAAACCTGTTCGCCCTGGCCAGCGGCTGGGCGCTGCGCCTCGGTTTTCGCGTGCTGGCGTGGTCGCTCGGGCTCTTCAATCGTGCCACGGTGTGGCTCGCCGACCGCTTCCTCGTGTTCTACGCCGCCTCCGAGAGCTTGTTCGCGCGGGTGCTCGTCGGCTCGCTCCGGCGTCCTGGCCGAGTGCTCTTCGTCGCGACGGCGACCTTCCTGGCGAGCGTGCTGCTCCTCGACCGCGTGGGCGCCGAGCTCATCCCCGACGTGCACCAGGGCCGCTTCACCGTGGAGGTGGCGCTGCCGGTGGGCACGCCGCTGGAGCGCACCGATGGCCTCGTGCAGCAGCTCGAGGCCGAGGTGCGCGGCATCGGCGGCATCGAGACGGTGTACGCGGTGGTGGGCACCGAGCGCCGCGCCGACAGCAAGGCCGACGAGGGCGAGAACACCGCGCGCTTGCTCGTGGAGCTGTCGCCGGGGGGCGATCTCGAGCAGCGCGAGGCCCTGACCATCGAGGCGATCCGGGGGGTGCTCGACGGTTTCCCCGGCTTCACCGCGCGCTTCGTCCGCCCGGCGCTGTTCTCCTTCCACACCCCGGTGGAGCTGGTGCTCTTTGGCCAGGACCTGCGCACCCTGCGCGAGGCGGCCGACCGCGGCGCGGCGGCGATGCAGGAACTCCCCGCCCTGGCCGAGGTGCGCTCCTCGCTCGGCGCCGGCTACCCCGAGGTGCGGGTGGTCTACGATCGCGACCGGCTGGCCGCGCTCGGCATCGGCGTGGGCGACGTGGCGCGGGCGGTGCGCGCGAAGGTCCAGGGCGAGCGTCCCACGCGCATCGCCGAGGGCGAGCGGCGGGTGGACCTCCTGGTGCGCCTCGGCGAGGCCGACCGCGACTCGCTCGACGCGCTGGCCGCGATCAACGTCAACCCGCGCATCCTGCCCCCGGTGCGCCTCGACGCGGTGGCCACCCTCACCGAGGACGAGGGCCCCTCCGAGGTGCGGCGCATCGACCAGCGCCGCGCCGTGGTGCTCTCCGCCGACATCCGCGGCCTCGACCTCGCCGGCGCCAGCAACGCGGCGGCCGCCGCGGTGACGGGCACCTCGCTCCCGAAGGGCGTCGACCTGGAGGTTGCCGGGCAGAACCGCGAGCTGGACACCTCGCTCGGCTCGCTGAAACTGGCGCTCGCGCTCGCCATCTTCCTCGTCTACGTGATCATGGCGAGCACCTTCGAGTCGTTGCGCGACCCGCTCGTCATCCTGTTCTCCGTCCCGTTGTCGCTGGTGGGGGTGGCGGTGGGCCTCTGGATCACCGGCAACGCGGTCTCGGTGGTGGTCTTCATCGGTCTCATCGTGCTCGCCGGCGTGGTGGTGGCCAACGCGATCGTGCTCGTCGACGCCATCTCGCGCTTACGACTCGACGGCCTGGGTCTCGACGAGGCGATCGGCAAGGCGGCGGCTACCCGGCTGCGCCCGATCCTCATCACCGCGCTCAACTCGGTGCTCGGCCTGGCCCCGCTGGCGCTGGGCCTCGGCGAGGGCCAGGAGATGCAGCGCCCGCTGGCGATCACCATCATCTTCGGGCTCGCGAGCAGCACTTTCCTCACGCTGGTGGTGGTGCCGGTGGTGTACCGCATCGCGGCGCGCTTGACCGAGCGGGTGCCGGAGACGACGCCGTGAAGTTGGCCGACCTCGTCCCCCGCTTCTCGGTGGGACGGCCGGTCACCGTCGTGACGCTGTTCTGCGTGGTGATGGTCGTGGGCGTGATCGCCACGCTGCGCATCCCGGTGCAGATGATGCCGGGCGGCTGGTCGCCGCCCCACCTGTGGTTGTGGATCCCCTACGAAGACAGCACGCCGCTGGAAACCGAGGCGCGCATCGTCAAGCCGCTGGAGGAGCAGCTCTCCACCGTGGCCGGCATCAAGCACATCAAGTCGGAGTCGAAGAACGACAACGCGGCGATATCCCTAGAGTTC
>VGRQ01000623.1 GCA_016875315.1 Deltaproteobacteria bacterium
GAGCCCGCCGTTTGCCGTGCTACCAGCACGGCAAACGCCGCAGGGCGGAGAGCGAAGCTCGGAGCCCGGAGGGAAGCGGGCGGTAGGGGGGAACCCGCCACGCGGGTTCCCCCCTTCCTACCAACAATGGTGGCGCCGGTGGGACTTGAACCTACGACACCGCGGGTATGAACCGCGTGCTCTAACCAACTGAGCTACGGCGCCAGACGGGGCGCCTTCTATACGCCCCCGCCTGCGCCGGCAAGCCCTACGGCATGTACCCCAGGCGCCGGAGTGCGACGGGCAACGTGGTGCCGTGGCGCGCGCACTCCACCAGCGCGTGGTTGAGCTGCGGTCGCGTCACGAGGCCGAGATCGACGTAGAGCATCCCGATGGCACGGCGGCGCGAGGCGGCGGCAGTAGCAGTTCCGGCGGTCATCGGGGCGGTCCTCTCTGATGAGCAGGAGATCGGAATCGGGCGGGCAACGCATGAGGGGCACGGCGCCCTCTCCCGCCCTTCGGGCACCCTCTCCCGCGGGCGGGAGAGGGGCACGGGGAAGAGCCCCGCGCCGCCCTAACTATTCCCCTTCAACCCCGCGTGACGCAGCACCTGCCCCTCGGCCAGGAACACCGTCATCTCGGCGATGTTGCAAGCGTGGTCGGCCGCGCGCTCAAGCTGTCGCGACACGCTCGACCAGGCGATCGAGCGCTCGAGCTGGTCGGGGTGGTCCTTTGCGATCTGGATCATGCGCCGGATCACGCTGCCGTGGAGGTTGTCGAGCTTGCGGTCGTCGACGATCACCGCCCGTGCCGCCTCGCCGTCGCGGTCGGCCAGCGCCTTCATCGCGCGCCCCACGAGTTCCACGCTGCCGTTGGCCAGCTCCAGCACCTCGGGCGGCGCGCTGATGCCCGCGCCCGCCGCCAGCTCGATGGCCCGCTCGGCCACGTGGCCGGCAAGGTCGCCGATGCGCTCCATGTCGACGTCGGACTTCAGCGCGGTGAGCACCAGCCGCAAGTCCTCGCCCACCGGCGATCGGCGCGCCAGCATCACGATGCACAGCTTGTCGAGCTCAACCTCGAGGCGATCCAGCTCGCGGTCGGTGTCCATCACCTGCCGGGCCAGCGAGGTGTCGCGACTGATCAGGGCGCGCACGGCGTCGCGGAGCATCTGCTCGGCCCGCGCCGCGGTGCGCGAGAGTTGCACCGACAGGTGCTGGAGTTCGTCCTCGTAGGCCTGGTCGAGATGAGGTGTCTGCATTCGCGGCGGGCTCCGAGAATCGACCTAGGACGCCCGGCGGCCCCGGAGCGTGCGGTCTGCGATGAAGTTGACGACGAAGGTAACCGCGAAGAGCAAGATCCCGAGCGCAAACAAGGACTGGTAGTGCTCCCCGCCACGGACGGCTTCGCCCAGCTCCGCCGCGATGGTGGCGGTGAGCGTGCGGACCGGGTCGTAGATCGAGGTGGGGATCCGCACGGCGTGCCCGGTGGCCATCAACACCGCCATCGTCTCGCCGATGCAGCGGCCCACGCCGAGCAGCACCGCAACGAGCAACCCGCGCTGGGCGGCGGGCATGAGCACCCGCCACACCATTTCCCACCTGGTGGCGCCCATGGCGATCGCCGCCTGCCGGTAGGACTCGGGCACCGCGCGCAGCGCATCCTCGCCGAGCGACACCAAGAGCGGCAAGGTCATCAGCGCCAGCACGATCGCGCCATTGAGCCCGTTGAGCCCGACCTGGGCGCCCAGCTTCTGCAGGAGCGGGTTGAGGATCATCACGCCGATGAAGCCCCACACCACGCTCGGGATGGCGGCGAGGAGCTCCACCACCACCTTCAGCGACTCGCGCGCCCGGTCGCTCGCGAACTCCGAAAGGTACACCGCCGAGGCCAGGCCGACCGGCACGGAGAAACAGAGCGACAGCCCCACGCACCAGAGCGTGCCCACGACCAGCGCGAGGATGCCGTACACCGGCGGCTCGGCGGTGGGCGACCAGTCGATCGACACCAGCATCGGCAGCACGTTTCGCAGGAGGAAGCCGATGCCCTCCTTGCCGATGAACACGAAGATCGCGAGAATGAAGATGATCGCGCTCACGCCGCACAGGCGGATGAGCCCCTCGATCACGAACTCGACGTGCCGGGTGTACGACGGCGGTCGACGCCTCGCGATCTCCGCCATCCCTAGCCTCCCGCCGGCGCCGCGCCGCTCTTCGGCGTGGGCACGAAACCCGCCTCGGCCACGACCTTGTCGGCCGCCGCCGACAGCGACCAGTCGAGGAACTCTTTCACCGCGCCGCTGGGCGCGCCGTTGGTGTAGATGAACAAGGCGCGGCTGAAAGGGTAGTTGCCGCTCAACACGTTCTGCTCAATGGGCTCCACGCAGGCGTCGGTCTTGCCCTTGGCGAGGCAGAGGTGCTTGGCGCCCGGGTTGGTGTAGCCCATGCCGCCGTAGCCGATGGCGCACTTGGTGGTGCCGACGACGTCGAGCACCTGCTGCGTGCCGGACTGGTCCATCGTCGAGGTGAACTTCCCTTCCGTGCCGAGCACGTGCTCCTTGAAGTACTCGTAGGTGCCGCTGTTGTTCTGGCGACCCACCTTCACGATGGCGTCGTCGCCGTTGCCGCAGTCCATCGTCACGCCCACGTCCTTCCAGTGGGCCGCCGTGCCCTCGCTGCCGAAGATCAGCTTGAGCGTGTCGAAGTCGACCTGAGTCATCGGATTGTCCTTGTGGACGTAGATGCTGAGGCCGTCGAAGGCGATCGTCGTCTCGACAGGGTGAATGCCCTTGCCCTCGGCCTGAGCCTTCTCCTCGTCCTTCATGGCGCGCGACGAGGCGGCCATGTCGGTGGTGCCGTCGATGATCGCCTTGATGCCGGTGCCACTGCCGCCGCCGGTCACCGCCACCACCGTCCT
>VGRQ01000624.1 GCA_016875315.1 Deltaproteobacteria bacterium
CGGCATCGCAAGGCACCTTCGCCCTGTTCCTGTTCTGTTTCCTCGGCGGCGTGGCCGTGTCCTTCACCCCCTGCGTGCTCCCCATGGTGCCCATCACCCTCGGCATCATCGGCGCGCGCGGCAACAGCTCCCGGGTGGAGTCGGTGCTCCTCTCGGGCGCCTACGTGCTCGGGCAGGCGCTGGTCTACACGCTGCTCGGCGTGGTGGCCGGGCTCAGCGGTGCGCTCTTCGGCAGCTGGCTGCAGAACCCCTGGGTGCTCGCCGGCTTCGGCGCCCTCTTCTTCGTGCTCGGCCTGTCGATGTTCGGCTTCTTCGACATCCAGGTGCCCGGCTTCGTCCAGAGCCGCATCTCCGGCTACGACAAGCGGGGCGGCTTCGTGGTGGCCTTCGTGTTCGGCCTCATCGGCGCCGTGCTCGCCGGGCCGTGCAGCGGGCCAGTGGTCATCGGCATCCTCGGGGTGATCGCCACCGGCGCCACCAGCACCGGCGTCGACAGTGGCATCGTGGCCTACGGCGCCACGCTGATGTTTGTCTTCTCGCTCGGCATGGGCACCATCTTCCTCGTGGCCGGCGCGGCCAGCGGCTGGATGCCCAAGCGCGGCGCCTACATGGTGCTGGTGAAGAAGAGCTTCGGCGTGGTGATGTGGCTGGGCGCGATCTACTACGCGGCGCCCTTGTTCTCGACGGCGCAGACGGCGCTGCTCACTGCCGCCGTGCTCGTCGTCACCGGGGTGTTTGCCTGGCCCGATCCCGATGACGGCGAGGGCTTCTACGCGCGTCGTCTCCGGCAGGTGTACTCCGTGGTCGGCGTGATCGTGAGTGCCTACCTCCTCCTCGGCACCTTGATGTCGGAGGGCTTCATCCTGCCCCCGATGCGGCTGGGCGCCGCCACCGCCGCCGAGGCGCCCAAGATCGCGTGGCTGCGCACCGAGGCCGAGGGGCTGGTTGCCGCCGAGAAGGCGGGCAAGCCCTTGATGATCGACTTCACCGCCGAGTGGTGCGCCGCCTGCCACGAGATGGAGAAGTACACCTACACCGACGCCGGGGTGATCGCGGCGGCCGAGGGCTTCGTCCCGGTGATGGTCGACTGCACCGAGAAGGCCGATCCCATCGTGCAAGCCGTGCAGGAGAAGTACGGCGTGAAGGGGCTTCCCACCGTGGTCTTCGCCATGCCCGACGGCACCATCCTCGGCGGCACCGTGGGCTTCTACGAGGCCGACGAGTTCAAGGGATTCATGAACGCCGCGCTCGCGAAGGCGGGCTAGGTGCTGTCGCGACTGAAGCAGCTCTGGGCCGAGTGGAAGCCGGCCGAGGTGAGGGCAAGGCTCAAGCAACTCGCGACCGACTACGGCGCGCTCGCCCTCGGGGTGTGGTTTGGCGTCTTCGGCCTCACCTTCGTCACCGTGGCGGCGCTGGTACACGTGGGCGTGGACTGGCCCTGGCTCGCCGAGAAGACGGGGGGCATGGGCACGCTGGTGGCGGCCTACGCCGTGACCAAGCTGCTCACGCCGCTTCGCCTCGCCGTGGTGGCAGCGGTGTTGCCCTGGGCCGCCCGGGTTCGCGACCGGGCGCGGTTGCGCACCTGATTCTCTTGCTGCTCGGCTGCGATCCGCCCGAGGTGGAGCAGCACCGCTGCCTCGGCCCGGTGGTCGACCTGGTGAAGTGGCGCAACGCGCAGAATGCCGAGCTGCTGTCGGGGCGCACGAGCCCCGAGGCCTTGTCCCGCGCCGAGGACGAGCAGGTGAAGGCCACGGTGGCCACCCTGCGCACGCGGGAGGACTGCGAGGAGTTCTGGCGCTTCGGCCTCTGGACCACGCCCGACACGCCCGGCGCGATCCTCCGCGACCGCGCCCTGCGCCAGGCCCTGGACCTGCCCCCCACCGATTACCCCTCGCTGGCGCCACCATGAAACAACTCGCCTTCGCCCTGCGACAAGTCGCCTACGACCTTCAATCCGGGCTGCTCTTCCGCCCCGGGGTGATCCTGCTTGGCTGCGCCGGGCTGGCGGTGGGCCTGCCCCCGGCCGAGCGCGTGTTCTTGCCCGCGCTCTCGGCGCGACTCGCCACCGAGCCTAGCACCGCGCAGGTGGTGCTCTCCACGCTGGCCGGCTCGATGATGACCGTCGTGAGCGTCGTCTACTCCATCCTGCTGGTGGCGCTGTCGCTGGCCTCGATGCAGTTCAGCACGCGAGTGCTGGCGCTGCTGATGCGCGACCGCGTCTCCCAGAACACGCTCGGCCTCTTCGTCGGCACCTTCGTCTACTGCCTGCTCACCCTGCGAACGGTGCACACCGAGCCCGCCTACGTCCCCGGCGTGGCGCTGGGGTTGGGGCTGGCGCTCGCGCTCGGGAGCCTCGCGGCGCTGGTCTACTTCATCCACCACATCGTCCGCGGCATCCAGGCCAATCACCTCGTCGACCGCATCGCCACGGAGACCGAGGCGGTGATCGACGAGGTTTTCGTGGCCGCCTGGGACGGCCGAGGGGAGGCGACGGTGCCGAGCCTCGAGGGCGACGACGTGCTCTCGGCGACCAGCGGCTACGTGCAACTCGTCAACGTCGAGGGCCTCCGCGCCCTCGCCACCGGGGGACGTACCATCGTCCTCTTGCGCCCCATGGGCAGCTTCGTCCCGGAGGGCGCCGCCCTTTTCCGGGTCACGAGCCCAGTGAGCGAGGCCGAGGCCGAGGCGCTGCGCGGTGCCATCGACGTGGGCCCGGTCCGGACGATGCAGCAAGACGTGGAGTACGGCATCCGCCAGATTGTCGACGTGGCGCTCAAGGCCATCTCGCCGGCGGTGAACGACCCCTCCACGGCGGCCACCTGCATCGACCACCTGTCGCGACTCCTAGTGCGCGTGGGCCCCCGGGCCGCACCGCCCGTCGATCACGGT
>VGRQ01000625.1 GCA_016875315.1 Deltaproteobacteria bacterium
CTCCGCTCGCGCCTTGTCGGCGCGGCTCGCCGCGGGCGAGCACGCTGAGCTTGCGGCGGCCCCCGGCCGCCCCCGTCGGCCGAAGGCCGGTAGAATGTCTTCCGGGCGCCGGATCGCCTGGAGATCGGGGGTCTCCCGTGTCGTGGAATAGGGCTGGGCGGGCCGTCGCTGGGGGACGGTCTAGTCGTCGTGGCCGCTGCCGCGGTTCTTGAGCCGGTCGGCGCGCGCCTTCTTGGCGCCGAGTCGGCGTAGTTGCGACCCGCGTGTCGGGCGCGTGGGGCGGCGGGACTTCCGGGGCTTCCGGGCGGCCCGCACGATCTCGGCGAGGCGGGACCGAGCCTCCTCGCGGTTGGCATGCTGGCTGCGATCGGTGCTCACGTGCACCAGGAGCTCGCCGCTGGCGGTGAGTCGCGACCCGAGCGCCGCGACGAGCCTCGCCCGGGCCTCGCCGTCGAGCGCGCGCGTGGTCGCGACACTCCAGCGCAGGCTCACCCGGCTCTCGGTGGTGTTGACGTGCTGGCCGCCGGGGCCGCCGGCGCGGCTGGTGCTCACCGAGAGCTCGTCGCCCGGGACGGTGAGGGTGGCGTCGATCGGCAAGTCGGCTTCGATCGGCGCCGCCTACACGCCGACGAGGCGGCCCAGCCTCGCGAGGCCTTCGAGCGACGACACGGCGGTGTCGCTGTCGGGGAGCCGCCACGCGCGAGCGCCCCGCGGGGCGTGCGCGAGCAGGTCGGCGATCACCGCCTCCTGCGCGTCGACCAGCCGCTGGCGGCGGGCGAGCGTGGCCTCGATCGCCGCGCGGAGATCGGGATCGGTGGTGGGCCACGCCACCCGATCCGGCGGCGGGTCGGCACAACGGTTGAGGATGAACCCCGCAAACGGCAGCTCGTCGCGCTGGAGGACCTCGAGGAAGGCGAGGGCCTCCGCCCGCGAGCCGGGGGCGGGCGTCGTCACCAGCACGAACTGGGTGGAGGGCGCGCGGAGCAGCTCGCGCGTGGCCAGGGAGCGCTCGCGGAAGCCGCCCCACAGCGACTGGAACCCCGCGAAGAACTCGGCGATATCCTCGATGGTGCGCTGCCCGAGCATCCGCTTGAGCACGCCCGCCAGGACCTCGCTGCCCATCTCGATCATCCGCCAGCCGCCGGCGCTCGCCGGGAGCACCAGCCAGCGCATCACCCCCTCGTCCATGAGCCCCGCCATCTTGTCGGGCGCGGCGAGGAAGTCGAGGGCGTGTCGCGCCGGCGGCGTGTCGAGCACGATGGCGTCGTACTCGTCGCTGGCGCAGAGCGAGAGCAGGCGCTCCATCGCCATGTACTCGTGTACGCCGGGTAGGCGCTCCGACACGAAGCGGTAGTAGTGATTCCGCAGGATGCGATCGCGGGCCTCCGGCGAGGGCGAGTGTCGCGACACCAGCTCGTCGAAGGTCTGCTTCGCGTCGAGCATCATCGCGTCGAGCCGTCCCTCGGGGGTGGGGACGCGCTGGGCGGTGTTGCCGACGTTCTTCAGCGAGAGCGCGTCGGCGAGGCGACGGGCGGGGTCGATGGTCAGCACCGCCACCCGCTCGCCCCGCGAGGCGAAGGCCAGCGCCAGCGCCGCCGCCGTGGTGGTCTTGCCCACGCCGCCCGAGCCGCAGGTGACGACGACCCGCGTCACAGCAACACCTCGAGCGCCGTCGCGAAGCTCTCGTACTCGGCCCGGCTGAGGTCGCGATGGAACTGGAAGGGGAGGTCGAGCACCGTCCCGAGGGGCGCGAGGCGGTCTCGCGCGTCGGCTTGTCGCGACACGGAGCGCAGCTCGTCGTCGACGATGTCGATGGCGGCGTGTACGTCGCCTCCTCCCTGCGCCAGTAATGCGGCACGCTCGGCGCTCCACGCCTCGGGGGAGGGGACAGGCCAGGGGTGAACCTCGTTGAGCACCGCGCCGCCCACCAGGCGTCGCATGTCGCCGAGGCGGGCGTAGAGGTCGACCGTCTCGCGCAGCGGCATCTCCTCGGCGGTCGAGACGAGCAGCAAGGCGGTGCGCGCCTCGTCTTCCACGAGGTCGGCGATGAGCTTGGCGTTGTCGTGGAAGGGACCCGAGCCGGTGAGGTCCATCATGGCGCGGGGCGCGCCGAGCATGGTGAGACCGTGCCCGGTGGCGGGGGCATCGACGACGACGAGATCCCACCGGGGGCGCCCGTTGACGGTTTCCCGCTCGGCAAACCAGACTTTCCCGAGCTGCACCAGGTCGTGCAGGCCCGGCACGGCGTCGACGAAGGGCCCCATGATCCGGTTGCGGAACACCATGCGGTACAGGCGGTGGAAGTGGAGCTGGAGGAGCACGTACTCCTCGATCGCCGCCTCGGGGGTGATCGACAGCGTGTCGAGGTTCGTCGCCACCTGCATCGGCTCGTAGCCCTTCGAGGGGCGGCCGAAGATCGCGGGCACGCGCGTGGCGCCCTGCGTCTCGCACAAGAGCACGCGCTTGCCGAGGCGAGCGGCCGCCAGCGCGAGGGCCACGCTCACCGTGGTCTTGCCCACGCCGCCCTTGCCGCTCACCAGCACGACGCGACGGGAGCCGAGAGCAGGGGGCATGAGGGGCGGCGCTGTATCCCGGCGCGCCGGGCCCTAGACAAGCGGCGAGTCGTGCGTAAGTAGCCGGCCGCTCACGAGCGCCGCATGCCGATCTACGAGTACCAGTGTCCCGACTGCGGGCATCCCTTCGAGGCCCTCCAGAAGTTCTCCGACGACCCCATCACCACTTGCCCCAGGTGCAACCAGGGCAACGTGAAGAAGCTCATCTCCCAGACCAGCTTCGTGCTCAAGGGGGGGGGCTGGTACAACGACCACTACGGGCTGAAGTCGGGCGGGAGCGACAAGGGGAGCGAGAAGGGCGCCGAGAAGGGC
>VGRQ01000626.1 GCA_016875315.1 Deltaproteobacteria bacterium
GACCCGGCAGGGGGCCGGCGCCGGGGAGGGCGGCCCCGACGATCCCCGCGAACACGGTGACGATGCCCGCCACCAGCGCGTCGCGATCGGGCGGTGCTGCCGCCGGGTAGCCAAACACGCGAGCGACGAGCCCTTCGGCCGTGCAGCGATCCGCGAGCGCCATCATGCCGGCACGCGCGCGCGCGCCAAAGAGCCGCGGCGCCCGGCGGCCCGCGACGTCGGCAGCGAGAGTGTCGGGTTCGCGAGCTTCGGGGCGGTTCACGTGCCGGCCTCGCCGCCACCATAGCCCGTTCCGGGCCGCCCCTGCCTTGCGTCGCCGGGGCGCGAGATCTTAGGATGCGCCCACTTCGGGAACTCTCCGCATGCGATTCCGCGGCAAGGAATACACCGGCAAGGGCCAGATCGTGGCCATCGTCGACAGCGGGGTCGACCCACGCGACCCGCGCCTGGCCGGGGCCTCAATCACCGGCTGGAACATCTCGCTCAACGCCACCGCCCACGCGCTCCTCGCCTCCGACTACGCCGACGAGAACGGCCACGGCACCGAGATCGCGGCGGCCGTGTACCGGGCGGCGCCCGAGGCCCAGCTGATGTGCATCAAGATCATGGATGCCAAGCTGCGCACCAGCGCCGACCTGATGGCGGCCGCCATCGAGACGGCGGCGCGCAACGGCGCCCGGGTGATCAACCTCTCGCTGGGCACGCCCAACATGGGCAAGGCGCTCTTGCTCCGCGACTGCTGCGCGCTGGCGGTGGAGCGAGGATCGATGGTGATCGCCGCCGCCCATCCCAAGGGCGAGCGTGCCTACCCGGCCGACCTGCCCGAGGCGGTGGGCGTGGCGAGCCACCCGGACTGCCCGCCCGAGAAGTTCTACTATTTCGCCCCGCATCGTTTCCCCGCCAAGCAATGGGGCAACCTGTCGGGCAAGTTCCTCGGCCACGGCTACACGGCCCCGCCCCCGGGGATGGACCGGGGCACCTACAAGGGCAGCGGGCTGGCCACGGCCAACCTCAGCGGCCGCCTCGCCTGCCTCCGCGAGGCGCTGGGGGAGGAGACGCCGGTCAACGTGGTGGAACACCTGCGCCAGCTCGCCCTCACGCCGGTGCCCGAGATCGGGTACGCCTAGCCCCTCGTGCCGCTCCTCGCGCTCTCCCTAGCCACCGCCAGCCCGGTCGAATTCTACGGCTTCGGCGGCCGCAAGATGGGGCGCGGCGGCGGCGGCGTCGCGCTGGCGGAGGGCGCCGAGTCCATCATCGTCAACCCGGCGGCGCTGCCGGGCCAGAAATACCCGCAACTCAGCATCGGCTTCGTGGGCATCGAGTCGAGCTTCACCGCCATCCCCGAGGTGTGGTGGGACACCAATCGCGACGGCCTCGTCGACGAGAACGACGAGGCCCTCGACGTCGGGCCGGACTACGACCCGGTCCAGGGCTTCATGATCGGGACCACCCGGCCCATCGGGACGCAGTTCTCCTTCGGCCTGGGCCTATTCCTCCCGCTGCAACGCATCATTCGCCTGCAAACGTTCGAGCCCCAGCTCCCCACCTACTTCCTCTACGAGAACCGGGCGCAGCGCTACGAGCTGGCGCTGGCCCTCGGCTACCGGCCGAGGTGGGGCATCAGCGTGGGGGGCGGCATGCAGATGATCCCGCGCGCCAAGTACGACCTGAGCGCCACCCTCGATCTCACCCTCTCGGGCGCCGACGAAGGGAGCGAGGAGGCCGGCGACATCGTCGGCGTGGGGCTCGACGTGCACGACATGTCACTCGACCTCGTCCCTGGCTTCGCGCCCATCGTCGCCCTGCACTGGGACGCCGGCGAGGCCTTCCCCGTGCTCGACGGCCTCGAGCTCGGCGCCGCGTGGCGAGGCGACGCGGGCCTCCCCGTCGACGTCACCATCGACCTGCAGATCAACGCGCGCGCCGAGGACATCGGCGACATCGAGCCCGTCGTGCTCCCCCTGTACCTCGCCTTCGGGCTCGGGGTCTTCGACCACTACACGCCCTCGCAGCTGAACTTCGGCGCTGCCTACACGCTCGTCGACACCTTCACCCTCACCGCCGACGTCAAGCGCACCGCCTGGGACGCGCTCGCGCCCAGCATCGCCGAGGTCACCCACATGACGATCGACGGCGCGGGTCTCGCGCTCGACGACGACGACGTTGCCGACGGCAATCCCTACGCGCTGGAGCTTCGCCCCACCTGGTCGCCCCGGGTGGGCGCCGAGCTCACGCTGCCGCGCTTCGTGCTCTGGGATCGCTGGGGGGTCACCGAGATCCGCGTGCGAGGTGGGGTGGGCTACGAGCCCACGCCGCTGGTGAGCCAGTCGATCGACACCGCCCTGCTCGACGCCGACCGGACCATCTTCGCCGTGGGCGTCGGCTTCGAGCACGACGACCCTTTCCGGAAGCCGGAGAACCGGCGACGCGCCCGCCTCGACGGCTTCTTCCAGTACCACGTGCTCGACCGCGGGGTGCTCGACCGCGGCGTCCCCGAGGAGCCCACCGCGGGTTACAGCGTGGACGGCTCGCCGATCCCCATCGGCGGCCACTTGTATGCGGCTGGCGTGCAGTGGGGTCTCGAGTATTGAATGTCTGGAACGCTGGCCAACCTCGCTGACTGGGCCGCGACGACCACCGCGCGCGACATGCCCACCGACGTGCTCGCGCTCGCGCGTGCGCAGCACGTGGCCGCCGCCGGCACCGTGCGCGCGGCGCGCGACACCTCAACCGGGCGGGCCGTGCTCGCCCAGGCCGGGGGAGAGGCCGTGGCGAACACGGCGATCCTGGCCTACACCAACCTCGACGACTACTGCCTGAGCGGTCGCACCGGCCTCGGCGCGGTGCCCGCCGCCTGGCGAGCCAGCGGCGGCACCGTCG
>VGRQ01000627.1 GCA_016875315.1 Deltaproteobacteria bacterium
CAGCCACCACCGGCGCATCGCACGCTGGGCGCGGCGAGCAGGTGCCTCGGTGCGGGTGACGCTGCGCGCGGCTTCCCGCTCGGCAGCCCGGGAGCGCGCCACGCTGAGCGACACCACCTCGGCGCCGGTCTCGGCCCCGGCGGCCAGGGGCCCCGTCGTCACCCGTGCCAGCACGTCGTCGATGCGCGTGCGCGGCGGGGGCGCCAGATCGGGCCGCATCGCGTACACCGCAGCGACCACCTCGGGCTCGAGTCCCTCGGGTGGATCCGTCCCCGGCGGCTGGCGGAGCCAGTCGGCAAGGAGCTGGGCGCGGGTCTCTTCAGTCGACATCGGGCTGGTAGGCCTTTCGGAACGCCGCGGAGGCGCGGTGGAGGATCACGTCGAAGTTGCCGAGGGTGACGCCCATGCGCTGGGCACATTCCTCGCGGTCGAGGTCCAGGATGAGCCGCAGGCGCAGTGCCTCGGCGTAGCGGGGGTTGAGCTGGGCGAGCGCCGCCTCCACCTCGGCGCGCCGGTCGGTGTCCTCGAGCCCGGCGTCGGCGCTGGCCTCGGTGAAGGGCTCCCCGTCGGACTGCGACAGGAGCGCCTCTTCCAGGCGGCGCGTGCGCTGGTAGCTGCGGTGAACGTCGATGGCGCGGTTGATCGCGATGCGGCGGATCCAGAAGTAGATGGACTTGTCCGACTCCGGTCGGTAGGTCTCGCAGCGCTCGAGCACGATGCGGAAGGTGTCGCAGAGCACGTTCTCCGCGAGGTCGCGGTGCGGCAGGCGCGGGAGGATCACCTCCCGGAACAAGGCGTCGCCATACCAGGCGTAGAGCGTGCCCGCGGCACGACGGTCGCCCCGGAGGAGGCCCTCCACGACGGCACGTTCGTCCTCGATGGGCTGGAGTTCGGCTTCGTCGAGCAGGGTGCCCTCCTTGGCGCACCCGACCATGGAACGGGCGGAGGGTTTCGATTCTTACACGCTGCGGACGTGGCGGGCATCAGGCCGGGTCGAACATCACGCCGCGGCCGCAGATCCACGCCGGGTCGGCGGCCCGCTTGAGCGCGCGCCAGGCGTCGATGACCTCGGGCGACACCATGAGGGCGAGGTGCGCCCGCTTCAGCCGCCCGATGCCGTGCTCGCCCGACACCGTGCCCCCCATCGCCACCGCCGCCCGCGCCAGATCCATGTAAACCTGCCGCGCCTCCGCCAGTTCCTCGGCGTTGGCGGGCAGGATGTTCAGGTGAAGGTGGCTATCGCCGATGTGCCCGAAGCACGCGGTCGGCAGGCGTACCTGGTCGTAGAGTTCGAGCATCTCCGCCAGCCGCTCGGCCGGCACCGCGAAGTCCGTCCCCACCTTCTGCACGCCGTTGCGCACGATGATCTCGTTGACGGCGGCCGGCAGCGCGTGCCGCACGGCATGCAACTTCGCGCGTCCTCCCTCGTCTTCCACCACGATGGTGTCGTCGGCCAGCGCCTCGTGACGCAGCAGCCGCTCGTACCACTCTTCCAGCGGCGCCTCGCCCGCGTGCTCGACCTCCAGCATCAGCGCCGAGTCGGCGGCGGGCACCTCGGGCACCCGGCCGCGGATGAGATCCAGCGAGCCGCAGTCGAAGTACTCGATGCACCGCGGACCGGCGCCCCGGGCTTCCGAGAGGAAGGCCAGCATGGAAGCTCGCGACGGGAAGAAGGCGAGGAGGGTGAGCACGTGAGGGGGAAGCTCGATCAGCCTCGTGCGCACGCGGGTGACGACCCCGAGCAGCCCTTCGCTGCCGATGACAAGGTCGAGCAAGTTGCCCGCCGGGAACAGGCCTGCGGCCGTCTTGACCCGCGGCTCCGTCCACCGGGGGACGGGCCAGGGGCTGGGGGTGCCGCGGTCGACCCAGCGCAGCTCGCCCGTGGGAAACACCACTTGCGCCGCCTCGATCCACGGGCGGGTAGGCCCGTACTTGAAGGTGCGCGCGCCGCTGGCGTTGCAGGCCACGGCGCCGCCCACCGAGCAATCGTGCCGCGAGGTGGGGTCGGGCGGGAAGAAGCGGCCGGCCCGTTCCACGTGGTCCTGGTAGTCGGCGAGGATCACGCCACCATCGACGTCGTCGAGGTCGTGGACCGTGGCGAGCAGCTCGGTGGACAACAGCGCGCCGCCCATCGGGACCGAGGCGCCCGTGGTGGACGTGCGCTTGGCGGTGACGGTGACCGGCACGCCCCGGGACTGGCACCACGCCATCACCTCGGCCACCTCGCCCGGCGCCCGGGGACGGAAGAGCATCTCCGCCTTGCCCAGCAAGTTCGAGGCGTCGCGGAGGTACCCCTCGAGGATGGCGGGGTCGGTGATCGCGGGGATCAAGGCTGTAGGCTGTAGGCTGTAGGCTGTCGGCTGTCGGCTGTCGGCCGTGGGCCGGGGGGGGGCGGGGACCGGTGGCGCGGCCACCGAGCAACTACAGCCTAACCCCTACAGCCTACAGCCTCCCCCTAGAGCCTCCCCCCCAGCCTCGCCCACGGGTGTACCAGCATCGCGCTCGCGTCGTTGGGCTGGAGCTGGGCCATGAGATCGGACCACGCGGCATAGACGGCCTGCGCCTCGTCGGCGTCGTTCCACCCCCGGTTGCGGACGTAGCGCAGCCGGTTCACCGCGCGGGCGAGCCGCGCGGGGCGCGCGAGCTCCTCGTCGATCCAGCCCGAGAGCGGCGTCCACAGGGGCTCGACGATCGCGGCGTCATCGATGCAGAGGGTGGCCATCTCCGCCACCCGCGCGAGGGCGGGGAGCCCGCCCATCTCCACCAGCTCCGACACGGCGGCCGCGAGGTCGATCCAGCCCACGTCGGGCCGGCCCTGGGCGCAGAGCAGCACGCCCCGGACGCCCCGCACCTCGGCGGCGCCG
>VGRQ01000628.1 GCA_016875315.1 Deltaproteobacteria bacterium
CGGTGGCGGCCGCGCGCTCATGCTCGTGGCCTCGAGCCTCGTGTTCACCAGCGGCGCCTCCGTGGAGGCCTACGGCGGCAACGGCGGCAACACCGACGGCTACAACCCCGGCTCCTCCACCGGCGGCGCCGGCGGTTCCGGTGGCGGCGTCCTCCTCGCCGCGAACGCGCTCTCTGGCTTGTCCGGTGTCAGCTTCGACCTGACCGGCGGCTACGGCGGCAGCGAGACCTACGGCTACTACTCCGGCGACGGCGGCGAGGGACGGCTCCGCGTCGACGGTGCCGACGTGCCCACGCTGTCCGCAGGCCCCACCGGCTACACCGGGTCGACCTGGGAGGGACCGGCGATCACCGCGATCAGCGACACCCAGATCACCGTGTCGAGCGACGGCGACGTCACGCTGTACATCTACGACAGCACCGGCTCCTATGTCACCGAGCTGACGCTGGCCGAGGACAGCACGACCGACCTCGTGTCCTACGTGGTGGACGGCGACAACCTCCTCGCGCTCGCCGACGCGAGCACCGGCGTGCTCGGGCCCGCGGGCGTGGCGGTGATGAGTGTCAGCTTCGACGCCGACGGCGACGGTCACGACGCCGAGCGTTTCGGCGGCGACGATTGCGACGACGACAACGCGGCGGTGAGCCCCAGCGCCGACGAGGTGTGCAACGACATCGACGACGACTGCGACGGTGACATCGACACCACCGCGATCGACGCGCCCACCTGGTACCTCGACGCCGACGGCGACGGCTACGGCGACGCGGGCGTGTACAGCACCCAGTGTGACGCCCCCGCCAGCTACGTCGACAATGGCGACGACTGCGACGACGCCGACGCGAGCATGAGCCCCGACGCCGAGGAGACCGTCGGCGACGAGATCGACTACGACTGTGACGGCGGCGAGGTGTGCAACGCCGACGCCGATCGCGACGGCTACTCGGGCGACGACACCGTGGTGTCGAGCGACACCGACTGCGACGACGTGGGCGAGAACCAGGCCACGGATCGCGACGGCGACTGCGACGACAGCCGCACCTGGATCAACCCCGGGCGCTCGGAGATCGCGGGCAACGACTACGACGAGGACTGCGACGACGCCGCCAATTGCTACGCCGACGCCGACGACGACGGCTACCGGACGTCGGACGTGATCGCCTCCACCGACACCGACTGCCGCGACTCGGGCGAGGGCCGCCTCACCGACCCGGACGACGACTGCGACGACACCGACGCCAGCATCAACCCCGGCGCCACCGAGGTGTGCGACGCGGCCGACGTCGACGAGGACTGCGACGGCCTCGTGGACGACCTCGACCCCGACGTGTCCGGCGGCAGCACCGCCGTGTACGACGACGCCGACGGCGATGGCTACGGCGACGACAGCACCGCCGTCTACGCCTGCGAGGTGGGCCCCGGGCAGGTGACGGTGGGCGGCGACTGCAACGACGCCGACGCCGCGATCAACCCCGGCGCCACCGAGGTGTGCGACGCGCTCGACACCGACGAGGACTGCGACGGCCTCGCCGACGATGCCGACCCGAGCGCCACGGGCCAGGACACCTACTACGACGACGCCGACGGCGACGGCTTCGGCGACCCGGCGGTGGCCGAGTCGAGCTGCGACGGGTCTGCCAGCATGGTCGCCAACGACGACGACTGCGACGACAGCAGCGCGCTGGTGAACCCGCTGGTGTCGGAGACGGTGGGCAACGAGGTGGACGACAACTGCGACGGCGCCGAGGAATGCTACGTGGATGCCGACGGCGACGGCTACGCCGACGACTCCACCACGCTCGCGTCGAGCGACGCCGACTGCGACGATGCCACCGAGGCCGACGCCAGCCTGCCCGGCGGCGACTGCGACGACGGAGACAGTGCCTACAATCCAGGCGCCACCGAGACCTGCGACGATCCTACCGACTACAATTGCGACGGCTCGGTGGCCTACGCCGATGCCGACGGCGACGGCTGGGCCGCGTGCGAGGAGTGCGACGACGGCGACGCCAGCGTGTACCCCGGGGCCACCGAGACGGCCGGCGATGGCGTGGACAGCGACTGCGACGGGTACGAGCTGTGCTACGCCGACGCCGACGACGACGGCTACCGGCCCGACGACACCACCGCGGTGAGCGCCAACATCAACTGCGACGGCGCCGGCGAGGCCGACGGCAGCTCGGTGAGCGGCGACTGCGATGATACAGACGCGATGTATCACCCTGGCGCCGATGAGCTCGATTGCTCAGATCCGAACGACTACAACTGCGATGGCTCAGTAGGCTACGCAGACGACGACGCCGACGGCTACCCCGCCTGCGAGGACTGCGACGACACCAACCCCGACGCCAACCTCGCGGCGTCGGAGGTGGAAGACGGCGTCGACAACGACTGCGACGGCCTCGCCGACGAGGGCACCGACGCCTACGACGACGACGGCGACGGCCAGAGCGAGAACGACGGCGACTGCGACGACACCGACGCCACCACCTACAGCGGCGCGCCCGAGCGGGAAGACGGCCTGGACAACGACTGCGACGGCGAGGTGGACGAGGACTTCGTGGTGGACACCGGCGAGGACAGCGGCGGCGGCGACACCGGCGGCGAGGATAGCGGTGGCGACGACACTGGCGGCGAGGACACCGGCGGCGACGACAGCGGCGAGCCCGGTGACAGCGGCGAGGACAGCGGCACCGACTCCGGGGCGGACACCGACACCGGCAGCACCGAGGACACCGACACCCCCGGCGACAGCGCCGTGGGCCAGGTGGACAAGGACGAGGTCGAGGGCGGCGGCGGCTGCGGCTGCGACGCCGGCACCGGCAGCGCCGGCGTGGCCGCGGTGATCGCCGGGCTGG
>VGRQ01000629.1 GCA_016875315.1 Deltaproteobacteria bacterium
AGCCGTCGCCCCCCCCACCGCCGCCTGCCCGCCCACCCGGTCCTTGAACAACCACGCCACCACGTCGAAACTGGTCTCCACGCGCTCGCCCCGGCGCACGCTGGCGCTCACCGCCGCGACGCCTCGTCCCCCGAAATTCGCCGCCACGAAGCCGTCGAGATCGTCTCCCTCGGCCCGAGCCCAGTCCGCGAGCGCCGCCGCCACCTCCGCGTCGCTGGCGAAGCGGCGCCCCGCCTGCGTCTCGGCGTCGTCCACCGTCTCTCGCGCGCACAGGCGACAGCGCCCGATCCGCACGCCCCGGGTGGCCACCGCGTCGACAATCTCGATCGTCGCGCCTTCAACGCGGCAAGCAGGGCAGTCGAGCAGGACCTGGACCGGTCCCAGCGCCCTAGTCCTCGACCACGCGGATGACGATCGCCGTGATGTTGTCCTCGCCACCGGCGGCGATGGCCTCGCGCACGAGGCGCTCGGCGAGGTCGGGCGCGTCGGCCTCCTCGAAGATCTCGGCGAGGCGGGCGTCGTCGAGGGGATCGGTGACGCCGTCGCTGCACAGCATGAACACGTCGCCCGCGGCGATGGGCCGAGTGGCGGTGTCGGGCTCCACCGGCCCGTGGTAGCCCACCGACTGGGTGAGGTAGTTGCGATGGGCCACCCGCCGAGCCATGTCGGCGGTGAGGCGGCCCGCGTCGATCTCCTGCTGCACCACGGTGTGATCGCGAGTCAGTCGCGACAGGCGCCCACCGCGCCACAGGTAGATGCGGGAGTCGCCGACGTGGGCCACGTGCGCGCCGTCGCCCTCGATGAGGAGCACGCAGGCGGTGGTGCCCATCCCCGTCCAGGACGGGTTGGCCAGCGCCTCTCGGCGGATGCGCGCGCTCGCCTGGTTCATCGCGTAGCGCAGCCGCTCGCGCAGGATGTCGGCCGGGTCGCCCACCTGCCGGTCGAGCCGGGTCTCGTCGGGATCGAGGTCGCCCTGGAGCAGCTCGGTGATGGTCTCCACGGCGATGCGCGAGGCCACCTCGCCCGCGGCGTGGCCGCCCATCCCGTCCGCCACCACGAAAAGGCCGCCGTCCTCGTCGACGAAGAACGCGTCCTCGTTGTTGTCGCGCACGGGGCCGGGGTCGGTCCACGCGCTCGCCTCGAGCTTCACGCCTGCCTCCCTGCCGCGACGCCGACCATGCTCGGCAGAGTATAGAAGCGGCCGACGGTGATCAACCCAGACTCCTCCAACCTCCCGCTCCCTGGTGCCCTGGTGGGGCCCTGGTCAGTCGTGCGCCTGGTGGGGCGCGGCGGCATGGCGGTGGTGTACGAGGTCGAGCGTTCAACCGATGGAAAGCGCGGCGCGCTCAAGCTCTGCCAGCCCGGGCGGCACCAGGCGGAGGTCGAAGAACGATTTCGCCGCGAACATCGTGCGCTGTCGCGACTCGACCACCCCAACGTCGTGCGCGTGTTCGACGGCGGCACCTGGAACGAGCGGCCCTGGTACGTGATGGAGTTCCTCGACGGCCGCGACCTGCGGGCCGAGGTGGAGGCCTGGGAGCGGGGCGAGCCCGGCGATCGATTCGAGCGCGCGCGCCGCATCGCCACCGACCTCGCGCGGGCCCTGCGCTACGTGCACCAGAGCGGCGTGGTGCACCGCGATCTCACGCCCGGCAACGTGATCGTGCGCCCCGACGGCTCGGCGGTGCTGATGGACTTCGGCGTGGCGAAAGAAGCCGCCGTGGCCGACGACGACGACGATCTCACCGCCCACGGCGAGCTGCTCGGCACCGTGGCCTGGATCGCGCCCGAGCAGATCAGCGGTCACAACGTCGACGCGCGCGCCGATCTCTACTCCCTCGGCGCGCTGTTCTACCTGATGCTCACCGGGCGGCGCCCGTTCCACGCGCGCACGCTGGCCGGCTACCTCGACAAGCACCTCAACCGCCCGCCGCGCCCGCCGCGGGAGCTCAACCCCGACGTGCCGATCGAGCTGGAGGAGGTGTGCCTGCGCCTGCTCCAGAAGGAGCCCGAGGAACGCTACAGCTCCGCCGCCCACCTGCTCCTGGCCCTCGACCGGTCGCGGCACGAGAGCATCGACCTCGGCACCTGGCCGGTGGAGCCGGTGGGGCGGGTGGCGGAGCTGGCCGCGCTGTCGGCAGCAGCCGCCGCCTGCGCCGATGGCCAGGGCGGCCTGATCCTCGTGGAGGGGCCGCACGGCTTCGGCAAGACCACCTGCCTGCGCGCGGTGGAAACCGCCGCCAGCCAGCTCGGCCTGCACGCGCACCGCCTCGGGGCGCGCGGCGCCCAGGGTGCCCTCGCGCTCTTCCGGCCCCTGGTCGAGGCGCTCCTCGCGGAAACGGGCCAGCGTCACCCGGTGCTCGACGCGCTCCTCGGCGCCGGCGGAGAGCAAGGCCAAGTCGAGCGTTTCGCCGCCTTCTCCGCGATCCGTTCGCTGCTCGCCGGCACGCCGCCACGTCTCGTCGCCATCGACAACGCCCACCTCGCCGACCCCACGAGCCTGGAGTTGCTGGAGTACCTCGTGCGCAACACCCGCGCGCTGGGGGCCGAGCCGGTGCTCTGGGTCGTGACGCGCACCCCGGGCGAGGGTTCCGACCTCGCGGCGCTGGCCCAGGGCACCAGCACCGGCGCGCGTCCCTCGGTGATGCAGCTCGGTCCCTTGCCGCCCGCGGCGGTGGAGGAGCTGGTGGGCACGCTCGTTCCCCTCGACGCGGCCGCTCGCGCGCTCGCCCGGCGACTGCACCGGGAAGGCGAGGGCAACCCGGCCTTCATCGTCGAGATGATGCGGGGGCTGGTGGAGGAGCGGGTGATCGTCACCCGCGACGGCGAGCGACGGCTCGCGCTC
>VGRQ01000630.1 GCA_016875315.1 Deltaproteobacteria bacterium
CCGCGGCTACTGGACGATCCCCGAGGCGCCCGAGGGAGCCCCCATCTTCTGGGTGCCCTGCCTCGATTAAGATGGGCCGATGCGGCTCCTCCTCCTCGCCTCCCTCCTCGCCTGCAACGAAGACCCCGCGCCGGGCGACACCGGGAGCAAGGGCGGCAACACCGACGAGGACGACCTCGACGGCGACGGCTTCGCCGAGGCCGAGGGCGACTGCGACGACGCCGATGGCAGCGTGTTTCCCGGTGCCGCCGAGCTCTGCGACGGGATCGACCAGGACTGCGACGGCACCGCCGACGACGGGCTGTTGTCGACCTGGTACGTCGACGCGGATGCCGACGGCTACGGCGGCGACTCGTCCCGCGAGGCCTGCGAGCCCGCCAGCAACGAGGTGGCCACGCCCGGCGACTGCGACGATGCCGACGACGCCATCAACCCCGCCAGCGTCGAGGTGTGCGACGAGCGCGACAACGACTGCGACGGCGACACCGACGAGGGCGTGTCGACCACCTGGTATGCCGACGCCGATCGCGACGGTTTCGGCGACCCGGCCGTGCCCATCGAGGGCTGCAACGCCCCCGAGGACTACGTGCCCGACAACACCGATTGCGACGACTCGAGCCCCCTGGTGTACCCCGGCAACCCGGAAGTCTGCGACGAGCTCGACAACGACTGCGACGGCGAGGTCGACGACGGCGTGCGCATCACCTTCTACGCCGACGTGGACGGCGACGGGCACGGCGACCCGGGGGTGACCGACGTCGCCTGCGCGCTACCCACCGGCTACTCGGCAACCGGCGACGACTGCGACGACAACGACAAGGCCATCTCGCCCTCGGCGAGCGAGCTCTGCAACGGCGTCGACGACGACTGCGACGGCGACATCGACGAGGACAGCGCCCTCGACGCGAGCACCTGGTATGCCGACGCGGACGGCGACGGCTACGGCGACGGAAGCGTCGCGACGACGGCGTGCGCGGCGCCCGTTGGCTACCTCGCCGACGCGACCGACTGTGACGATGGCGACGCCACGGTGTCGCCGGGGGCCGCGGAGTACTGCAACGGCATCGACGACGACTGCGACCGCGAGGTAGACGAGGCCGACGCTGCCGACGCTTCCACCTGGTACTACGACTACGACGGCGACGGCTTCGGTGGCTCGCGCCTGTCCGTCACCGCTTGCGACGCTCCGGCCGACTACGTCGCCACCGCCACCGACTGCGACGACGGCGACAGCGCGGTGAACCCCGGCGCGATCGAGCTGTGCAACGGCGAGGACGACAATTGCGACGGCAGCATCGACGAGGACAGCGCCGTCGACGTGAGCGCCTGGTACGCCGATCTCGACGGCGACGGGTATGGCAGCGACGCGTCAGTGTCTGCTTGCGACGCGCCCAGCGGCTACGTGGGCAACAGCGACGACTGCGACGACGGCAACGCCAGCGTGTCCCCGGCCGACGCCGAGCTGTGCAACGGCGTGGACGACGACTGCGACGGGACCGTCGACGAGGACGATGCGACCGACGCGGACACCTGGTACCGCGACAGCGACGGCGACGGTCTCGGCGACCCGGCGGTGAGCACCGAGGCTTGCGACGAGCCGAGCGGCTACGTGGACAACGCCGACGATTGCGACGACAGCAGCGCCAGCGACCTCGACGGCGACGGGCTCTACGACTGCGAGGACGACGACCGCGACGGGGATGGCCTGCGCGACGAGTGGGACGGCGATCCCGACGACGCCAGCTACGACCGCGGCCCGACGGCCGGGCTCGGCGGCGACGGCGCTGCCGTGGTGTCGGGCGCGGAGACCTGGGCCGACTGGACCCTGCTCGACGGTGCAGCCAGCGCCGGGACGGCGAGTATCGCCGTGGACGACGGCTCCTACTTCGCCGAGGGCGACGAGATCCTCGTGCTGTCGCAACAGGGCAGCGACGCGGGCAGCTACGAGCTGGTGTTCGTGGCCGGGGTGTCGGGAAACACGCTCTCGGTGGAGCCGGCCCTCGATAACGCCTACGCCGCGTCGAGCGTGGTGCTCGTCCAGCGCGTGCCCCATTTCACCGATCTCGACGTGCGGAGCGGCGGGTCGATCACCGCCTCGGACTGGGCCGGTGCCGGCGGCGGCGTCGTCATCGCCCGCGCCACCGGGGCGATCATCGTCGACGGCAGCGTCGGCGTCGACGCGCTCGGTTTCCGCGGGGGCGACGGGGTGTACGGCTGCTGCTCGACCTACCCCACCGCCGGCGAGTCCTACGAGGGCGCGGGCAGCTACTCGTCGTCGGCCAACGACGGGGGCGGTGGTACCTACGCCATCACCGCCGACGGCGGCGAGTCGGGCGGTGGCGGCGGCTACGGCAGCGCCGGGAGCGACGGTACCCACTACAACGGTTCTGCCCTCGGCAACGCCGGCGGCACCTATGGCGTCGCGACGCTGGCCTCGTGGTTCCTCGGCTCAGGCGGCGGCGCGGGCTCTCCCGACAACGAGAGCGACGGCCAGGACAACGACAACAAGACCGGCGACGGGGGCGATGGCGGCGGCCTCGTCGCGCTGTTCGCCGGGACCGAGCTTCGCGTGGGTGGCAGCATCGTGGCGCGCGGCGACGACGGCGAGATCGGCGACGCCAGCGGCGCCGGCGAGGTGGGCGGAGGCGGGGCCGGCTCGGGCGGCAGCATCTACCTCGCGGCCCCCGACGTCACGATCACCGGCTCCGTGCTCGCCACCGGCGGCACCGGCGGCGCCTCGGCGTGGCACTCGGGCTCGCCCTACGGCTCGGCCTACGGCGGCGATGGCGGCGACGGCCGGGTGCGGATCGACAGCGACAGCGCCAGCGGAGCGCCGTCACC
>VGRQ01000631.1 GCA_016875315.1 Deltaproteobacteria bacterium
TCGTCGGTCTCACCGGCGACGTGGAGTTCCAGATGAGCGTGCCCACGAGCGGGTGGAACTACCGCCTCCCCGCCATCGGCGACGTCGACAACGACGGCGACCAGGAGATCGCGCTGGAGGGCGCGCTCTACGACAGCGACGGCAGCGAGATCTGGAGCACCGGGGAAACCGGGAGCTACGGCTTCTGGCCCATCCTCATCCAGGCCGACACCGACGACGAGGCCGAGATCGGCTTCGTCGGCTCGGTGTGGAGCCTCTGGGAGGCCGACGGCACCAACATCTACCGCACCAGCTACAACAGCACCGCCCAGCCCGGCCCCCCCTGCGCCGGCGACTTCGACGGCGACGGCACCGCCGAGGTGGCCTGGCCGGCCTACCAGAACTTCGTCATGTACGAGCTCGACGGCACCAAGGTGTGGTCGGTCAACATGGACGACACCTCCGGCCTCGCCGGCTGCTCGGGCTACGACCTCAACAACGACGGCGCGCTGGAGATCCTCTTCGCCGACCAGAGCACCTTCACCATCTTCGACGGCGCCACCGGCGACGAGCTCTTCGTCGACAGCCACAACTCGCCCACGATTTTCGAATACCCCACCGTGGCCGACATGGACGCCGACGGCCACGCGGAGATCGTGGTGGCCCACTACGGCAGCGGCAGCGCCGTCACCGTGTACGAGCACGCGGGCGACGGCTGGCCGGCGGCCGGCGCCACCTGGAACGTCCACGACTTCGCCATCACCAACATCAATCCCGACGGCTCCGTGCCCCAGGACCCCGACGCGAGCTGGCTCAAGTACAACGTCTACCGGGCCCGCGTGGCGGCGGACGACCCGTCGACCCCCGACCTCATGGTCGACATCACCGACGTGTGCGTGGCCGACTGCGACTACGGGCCGGTGGCGGTGGCGCTCAAGGTGACCAACCAGGGCGGGAGCGACGTGGACGCCGGGGCCAGGGTGCAACTCTACGCCGACGACGACACCGGGCTACGCCCGCTCACGACGGTCACCTTGCCCGCGATCCCGGCGGGAACGACCCTCGACGGCATCCAGATCGACCTGCTGCCCGCCGACATCGGCCGCTTCGGCTTCGCTGCCACCATCGATCCCGACGGCGCCCTGGGCGAGTGCGACGAGACGAACAACGAGGGCTGGTGGACCGATACAGTTTGTCCCTGATCAGATAGACTCCCGCCGCGTCGGGAGCGCCACATGTCCCTGATCTTCCTCTACGCCTGCACCGACTACAACCTCTCCGCGCCCGGCGAGGAGGTGAAGGAGGAGGTGCCGGAAGACACGGCCCCCGAGGAGCAGCCCCCCGGCGACGACCCGGAGATCGAGGTGAGCCCATCGTCCATCGACTTCGGCTCGGTCATGAAGGACTGCCCGGCCGACCCGATCACCGTCACCATCACCAACAAGGGGCTCGGCCAGCTCGAGGTCCGCAACATCGACCTCGACGGCGACGCCGTGTCGAAGTTCAGTCACGACGGGCAGGCGGTCAACCTCGAGTACAACGACACTTACGAGTTCGACATCGAGTTCGAGCCGAGCGCCTACGTCACCTACGAGGTGGAACTCCAGGTCGAGAGCAACGACCCCGACGAGGGCCTCGTGGGCGTGCCGGTGCTCGGCGCGGGCGCCTCGGGCTCGATCTACGAGGAGAGCTTCGTCCAGGACTACCACGACACCATCGACGTGTTGTGGGTGATCGACAACTCCGGGAGCATGAGCGAGGAGGTCGACCGGCTGAAAGACCAGTTCGACCTGTTCATCGCGGCCTTCCTCACCCTCGGGCTCGACTACCACATCGGCGTGGTGACCACCGACATGGACAACGGCACCCAGTCGGGCAAGCTCCAGGGCACCCCCATCTACATCGAGTCGAGCACCGCCGACCCGGTCGCCGCCTTCAAGAACCGGGCGGGCGTGGGCAGCGGCGGCTCCGGCGACGAGCAGGGACTGGCCGCCGCGAAGGCCGCCCTCACCGACCCGCTTGCCAGCGGCGACAACGCCGGCTTCCTGCGCGCCGACAGCGCCGTCTCCATCGTGGTGGTGAGCGACGAGAACGACTCCTCCTCGATCAGCGCGTCGAGCTTCGCCAGCTGGCTCGACGGCCTGCAGGGCGACGTCGACCTGTCGAGCCTGTCGGCGATCGTCGGCGACCGCGGCCTCGGCTGCACCGAGATCGACTGGTCGAGCGGCGACACGGTGAGCGCCACCGGCGGCGACAAGTACATCGACGTGGCCGACGCCACCGGCGGTTTCTTCGCGAGCATCTGCACCGAGGACTTCGACGTGGCGGTCACCAACATCGCCAAGATCTCGGCCGGCATGCAGGCCGAGTGGGAGCTGAGCAAGACGCCGAGCGACATCTCCCTGATGGAGGTGTACGTCGACGGTATCGAGGTGCCCTACGACGCCACCGACGGCTGGATCTACGACAGCGCCGACAACGCCGTGGAGTTCCACGGCACCGCCGTGCCCGACGCGGGCGAGGTGATCGAGGTGTCGTACCCATACGACTCCTCGTGCAACTAGGGATAGGCATCGGGCGTTCAACGGAGATCCCGTGTCGGAGTACTACAAGCACGACCACCTGCGTGGCTTCGGCCAGGTGGGCGCCGCCGTCCCCGAGCTGAACGAGAAGTTCTTCGCCTGGTACGGGGCCGTGTTCAAGGAAGGTGCGCTGACGGAGCGCGAGAAGTCGCTCATCGCCCTGGCCGTGGCCCACGCGGTGCAGTGCCCCTACTGCATCGACGCCTACACCAAGGGCTCGTTGCAGAAGGGCGCCGACATGGAGCAGATGACCGAGGCGGTG
>VGRQ01000632.1 GCA_016875315.1 Deltaproteobacteria bacterium
CCGCGGGGCTGGCCCGGCGGCGGTCCAGCGCGCGCCGCGTGCCTCGCTAGGCTGCCGGCGCCGACCGCAGCGTGGCCCACGTGGCGAGGCCCACCGCGGGGCCGAGAAACATGAGATCCACGCCGCAGCCCAGGTCGAGGCCGAGCGCCTTCGCCGCGGCCCAGAAGAGCGGCACCGCCGCGGCGATGGTGAGGGCCCGGGCGACGATGTCTCCCGCCGCGAGCTGCGCCCGGTCGCGCAGGAGCAATCGCGCGGTACCCGCGCCCACGCCGCCGAGGATGACCGCCCCCACCGCGTAGACCGGTCCCACGGTGAACAGCGCAACGGCGATCGCCCCGACCCACAACCAGTGCCCGTGCTCCGCGAGCAGCGCGCGTCCCGCGGTCGTGTCGAAACGGAAGTCGCCGCCCTCGAGGAAGTCGGCGTACCGGTAACTCCGCCTGTCGAAGGCTCGTTTCTGAACGATCTCCGTGCTCCCGGCCACGATCACATCGCCGGCGCGTGGACGATGGGACGCTTCCTGCACAACGGCAGCGTCGAGACCCTCGACGGGCTGTTCTGCCTCGAGGGCAGCCGCCCCAGCGGCCTCGACGCCCCCTTTGGGGACGACGGCCACTTCTACGGCTGCGACCTCCCCGAGGACGAGCGGCAGGCGCTGGTCGATTGGCTCCAGAGCATCTAGCGCCGGCCGCGTGGTAGCCTGCCCACCAGAGGCACATTCATGGGCTCTCTCGACGGACGCGTGGTGGTCGTGACCGGGGGCAACGGCGCGCTCGGCAAGGCGGTGGTGGCCGCGCTGGCGGCCGAGGGCGCCACCGCGCTGGTGCCGGGCGACGTCGACCTGCGCGACAGCGACGCGGTGAGCCGCTACTACGCCGAGGTGGGCGCCTCGGGGCTGTGGGGCAGCGTTCACGTGGCGGGCGGCTTTGCCATGGCGCCCCTCGTCGAGACCTCCGCCGAGGCCTGGCGCGGCCAGCTGGAGACCAACGCCACCACCGCCTTCCTGTGCTCCCGCGAGGCGGCCCGGCACATGGCGGGCGGCGGCCGCATCGTCAACGTGGCGGCCCACGCCGGGCTCGACCCGGCCCAGGGCGCGGGCAAGGTGGCCTACGCCGTGTCGAAGGCCGCCGTGGTGGCGCTCACCGTCGCGGCCGCCGCCGAGCTCGCCCCGGCCGGGATCCTGGTCAACGCGGTGGCGCCCGGCACCATGGACACCCCGGGCAACCGGGCGGCCATGCCGGGTGTCGACCCGTCGGGCTGGCTCAAGCTCGACGACGTGGCCCGGGAGATCGTGTCGCTCTCGATCCCGTCGAGCACCGCCAACGGACGCGTCTTGCGCCTCGGCAGCTAGCACCGGGCGCCCGCGTGACCGTCCCGCTCCTCCTCGCCACCGCCGCCATCGGGGTCGACAGCGCCGGCGTCCCCGACGGCAACAACCCCGCGCTCTCGGGCACCCCGGTGGCCTTCGACACCGGGTGCGACGGGCTGGCGGGCGACCCGCTCGCGTGGTGCCAGGGCAACCCCGCCTACTGGGAGAGCCGCCAGGCCGACACCGAGTACCTGGGCGACACCTACGTTCGCGCCGGGGTCAACAACTCTTACGGCGGGGTGATCTTCCAGCTCTACGACGAGGACTGGACCGAGAACCTCGTGATGGAGCACGGCGGCGCCGCGATCCAGCTCTCCATCTGGGGCTACGATCCCGTGGGCGGCGTGGGCTACTTCAGCCTCGACAGCTGCGATGCCACCCCCTACGGGAGCGAAGCCGAGTGCCTCGCCGCCGGGCACAGCAGCTGCGTGGCCCGCGCCTACCCGGATGGCGAACACGTGGCAGACTGCCGCACCGTCGAGGCGTGCGTGGGCTGGGATGCGGGTGCGCCGTGGAATCCCATACAAGCGCAGGGCACCGACTCGCCGGTCGACGGGGTGCTCGCCTTCCCCGGCACCGACCCGGTCACGAGCCTGCCGACCGTCGGCACCGCCGCCGAGCGCTGGTGGACGGCTTGCGACGGCGACGACGACCGCTGCGTGACCGTCGCCTCCTTCGACCGCACGCTCACCCACGCCTCGCTCTCCGCGCAGCCCGGAGAGGGCGCGTACCTCACCGCGATGGGGAACTTCAACATCTACCCGGGCTTCGACCACACCTGGTCGTATGTCATCTTCCCCTACCGCCACGACGCCGTGGTGAACGGGCGGGTGGTTCGCGACATCATCTACGACTTCGCCGCGGCGGCCGGCTGCATCGCCGAGGTGGACTGCAACGGGATCGACGAGGACTGCACCGGCGCCGACCGGTGCAGCGAAACTCCGCCGGACACGGGCAATCCGCCGCCCGACCCCGCCCCCGGAGGACTGCGGCTGCCGCACGCCCTCCGGCGGCGCCACGGCGTGGATCCTCGCCATCGGCCTCCTCCGGGCCGGGAGAAGGCGCTGACATGCCGCCGAGCCGAGCCGCCCCTCATTTCACCGCCTTTCGCCTCGAACACCCCGGCGGATGCTCGGTCCGCGTGCCGCGCTCAGGGCTCTTGCTCGGGCGCAGTCCCGAGTCCGACATCATCCTCAGCGACCCCGCCGCCTCGCAGCGGCACGCGCTGTTGCTCGGCAGCGCGGCCGGCCTGCAAATCCTCCCCCTCGGGCGCAACTCGACGCTGCACAACGGGAAGCCCGCCACCCCGGGCGCCCTGCTCGCGGCGGGCGACACGCTGGAAGTGCCGGGCGGTCGCTTCGTGGTGCGGGAGGGCCTCGGCGCGCCCGGCGAGCTCTCTACCGCGTGGTGGCTCGGCTTCCCGGGCGGCGAGCGCTACGGCCTCCCCACGCCAA
>VGRQ01000633.1 GCA_016875315.1 Deltaproteobacteria bacterium
CTCCGGGCCACGCGCGTCACGCCATGCGCTCCGCGCACGGCGCGCCCGGTGTCGGCCGCACGTTATCAGCCACCGCCAGAGGGGCCGCAGGCGGCGGTGTCGGCGGCACACGTTCACAGGTCACTCCCGACGGCAAGACGGCCTCGTCCCGTCGTGACTCTCCGTGTGCCTTCCAGCTACTCCCCGGGTGACGCGTCGACATCCAGGTCGGAGGGATCCCGCCGCGTGTCCCAGACCCGCAGGACGAGCACCCTCTCGTCCTCCACCCGGTAGTACACCTTGTACGGGGGTGAGACGACCCGGCGCACGCGCACCTCGGGGAAGAGTTCCTCGGCAACCGCCCCCATCTCGGGGAACTCGCCGAGGCGCCGCGTGCACGCGACCACCCGGCGTACCACGCCAAGACTGCCCTGGGGGCTGCGCGCCGAGAGATAGGCGCGGATTGCCCCGAGGTCGCGGGTGGCAGCATCGGTCCACGCGACCGGACGCCGTCTACTCCCCACCTTGTTCCCACCGCGCCACCATTGCCTCGACCTCCTCCTGGCTGCTCACCCGCCCCGCCGCGACGTCCCGCTCCGCCTCCGCGAGCGCGTCCAGCAGCGCCACCCGCTCGGTGGCGGCAGCCATCGCCTCGTAGTCCCGCACGGCGAGCATCACCACGGCGGCGCGACCACGGCGGGAGATCACCACGGGCTGGCCACTGGCGACGACGCCTCGGACGATCTCGCCGCCGTGGGTCTTGAGGTCGCTGACCGGGCGGAAGTCGCGGCTGAGCTTGATTGCGTGCATGGAGATGCCTCCCGTGCACCCTATACGCAGCGGGCCACTTTGACGACCAGTTTTCTGGCCCGTCAAGTAACCGACGCGGTGGCGATACCACCCGGCGCGGCGGGGCGGCGGCTGATAACTAGCCGACTCCGGCAAGCGCGCGTAGCCACCCCTCGCGACGGCCGCGGGGAAGCCGCCAGCCCTCCGCTGCGCTCCGGGCAAGCGGCTGCCCCGCTCGATCACCGGCTCCTGCCCGCCCTGTCGTGACATCCAGCCCGCACCTCCGGGCGACGCCCGTCACGCCATGCGCCGCGGACGGCGCACGGCGCGCCCGGTGTCGGCCGCACGTTATGTGCCAGCGCCCCTGTACCCCGAGCGGTTGCAGCAGCGCGCCGATCCCGAGCGTCGCTTGACTCCCTGCGGGTTGGCGGATAACAAGCAGGCACGACTGGGTCGAGACGCTAGCGACTCACGCGGGACTACGGCCCCGCCCCAGTCGTTCCTCTCTCCCCGAGCGGCGCGTGTACATCTGCTACGTCGACGAGTCGGGGGTAGTCGATCCGGCAGGCGGCACGTCGCACTTCGTGCTGGTTGGACTCGCGATCCCGGCCCACCGGTGGCGCGAGTACGATCTTGCCTTCTCGGCCTGCAAGGCCCGTCACCGCCTCGCCGACCGCGAGATCCACGTGGGGTGGATGGCGCGGCGATACCCCGAGCAGGATCGCGTCGCGGGGTTCGACCGGCTGCCTGCGGCCGACCGGGTCGCCGCCGTCCTGCGGGAGCGCAAGATCGACATCGCGAAGGCCGCCCTGCGGGGGCCCGCTGCGGTGAAGAGCCTCGCCAAGAACTACAAGAAATCGGAGCCGTACGTCCACCTCTCATACTTGGAGCGCACAGCGGCGCTGGAGGATCTCGCCTCGACCCTGGGCAGCTGGTCGGATGCCCGGCTGTTCGGGGACGCCCAGGACAAGCGCGCCAAGCAGCGCGCACGCAAGGAGCGCGCCAACTGGACCGCAGGGGATCACGCGTTCGAGCAGATCGTGACGCGCTTCCACACGTTCCTGACTCGGGATGGGGATCCCGCCAGCATGGGGATGCTGGTGTACGACCACGACCAGGCGGTCTCCACGCAGCTCACGGAACGCATGCGGCGGTTCCACGTCGCCGGGACGCAGTACGCGAAGATCCGCAACATCGTCGAGACCCCCTTCTTCGTGGACTCCAGCCTCACGTCGATGATCCAGCTCGCCGATCTCGCCGCGTACTACACGCGGCGCCTCTGCGAGAACGCCGAGGAGGAGATGTTCCGGCGCTTCGAACCACGATTTGATCGCCTCAATGGGCTGATGGTCGGGCTCCGCCACTTCACGGGCAACAGGCGTTGTACCTGTATCATCTGCACGAACCACGTACGACGAGGACGGGGCGCCGGCACATACTAATCCGGCCTAGAAATAGTGGTCTTTTCCTATGCCCGTGATAGTCCAGCGCATGCCTGCCTCCCGCGACGCCCGCCAGCTCACGCAGTCCGCTCAGGAGGAGCTTCGGTTTCGAGCCGTTTCCATGGTCCGAGGCGGTCTCACGCAGCTCGCTGTGGCGGAGCTCCTCGAGGTCTCGCGGAATGCCGTCGGCATGTGGTGCAGGCGCGCGGACGCGGAGGGGGACGCGAGTCTGAAGAAGCGGAAGCGCGGGAATCCGACCGGTCCTCGTCTCGAAGGGACGCAGGCGGCGATCACTTGCAACATCATCCGGGACAACTGCCCGGACCAGGTCAAGCTCCCGTTCGCCCTCTGGACCCGCGAGGCCGTCCAGCGTCTCATCGAGGAGCGCTTCGGCGTTCAGCTCGCGCTGCGCACCATCTCCACGTACCTCGCGAAGTGGGGATTCACCGCACAGAAGCCGGTCCGACGCGCGTACGAGCGAAACGAGGCGGCCATACAGCGATGGCTCGAGGTCGAGTACCCGGCCATCGTGGCTCGCGCCAAGCGCCGGAAGGCGCTCATCTGGTGGGGAGACGAAACGGGTATTCGCTCCCGCCATCAGGCGGG
>VGRQ01000634.1 GCA_016875315.1 Deltaproteobacteria bacterium
TGCCTCGCGACAGTCGCGTGTTCGTGGAGACCACCTGGCTCGGCGAGGACCGCCGCGTGCCGCTCGTCGACGACGGCAGCGTGCCCGGCGACGTGCCCGCCGACGCGCTCCACGTGGCCCGGCTCGAGGGCGAGGCGGTGCGGATGCTCGCCGTGCGCCTGGTCGTGTCGCGACCGGGGCAGGCGGAACACGTGGCCTGGGAGGGCGTGGAGGACATTCGCGCCGAGGGCGACCGGCTCTCCTTCCGCGAGGCGCCCGGCGAGCGCTTCCAGCGCGTGGCCGGCGTGGCCTATGCGCGCGACCCGGTCCACTACGAGGCGGCGAGCGCCCTGGCCGCGGCGGGCTGGGCGCTGGTGGTGTTCGCCTACGTGGCCTGGCTCGCCCGCGAGCGCCTGCGTTGACCCGCGCCTTCCTCGCCTACCTCCCCCTCGCCATCCTCTTCACGTGGCCCGCCGCCGTGGCCGGCGATCTCCCGGGCCTCCACGCCGACACCTACGTGGGCGCCTGGGCGCTCTCCGCCGCGCCGCGCATCCTCGCGGGCCTCGGTCACGACGCGCTCACCGCCTTTCCGGCCGGCGCCGACTACCTCCGCTTCGACACCTGGGTGCTCGCCGTCGTGGCCACGGCCTTCCAGTGGCTGCCCGTGGCCCGGCTGCACGCGCTCCTCGCCGTGCTGGGCCTCGCGCTCTCGGCCACCGCCGCCGAGGCCCTCGCCCGCGCGGCGGGCGCGCGCTCGCCCTGGTCGCTGCTCGCCGGCCTCGCCTACGCCTTCTCCGGCATCGCGGCGACGGCCTACCTGGGGGGCACCGCCTACTTCCTCCTCGACCCCTGGTTGCCGCTCTGCGCGCTCGGGCTCCTCTCCCGCCGCGACCCGCTCGCGGTGGTCGGCTTCGCCGGCGCGCTGTACACCTCGGCCTACACCGGCCTGTGCGCGGGGCTGGTGTTCCTCGTGCTGGCCCGGCGGCCTGGCCCATGGCTCGGCGCCGCGCTGGCATCGGTGCCCTGGGCGGTGGCCTACGCGCTTGGCGCCCGGGGACAAGACGCCGCCGGCGCGCTCGCGCAGGCCTCGGCGAACGTGCTGAGCTGGGGCTGGCCGAGCCCGATGGTGGATGTGGACCGCAACAGCTTCACCGTGTCGCTGCCCGCCACCGCGCTCGCCCTCGCGGTGGTCGCCCCGGTCGTGTTGCGACGGTCCGCCGCGTGGAAGCCCTTCGCGCTCCTCGCGGCCCTCGGCTCCGTGCTCGCGCTCGGTCCCCGGCTGGCCCTCGGGCCCGACGGCGGCGGCGTCCCGATGCCCTTTGCGCTCCTCGATCTGCTCGGCCTGGGCGCCGCGATCCGCTTCCCGGCGCGTTTCCTCTGGTGCACGGGCCTCGGCCTCGGCGTGGTGGCGGCGCTGGTATGCACCCGGCTCGCGGAGGGCCGTCCCCGTGCCACCCTCGTGCTGCTCGCCTGCGCGCTCGTCGACGCCCTCGTCGGCACCGGTCTCCCCGGCCGCGCGGGTACCCGGCTGGCGGCGGTGCCGAGCGCCTACGCCGGGGCCGGCGGGCCGGTCCTGGACCTCTTCCCCGAGCCGCTCGACCGCACTGGCACCGATCACCGCTTCCGGGCGCTTGCCTGCTACTACCAGTCCGGCCACGGCTGGCCCATCGCCGAGGACTGCGTCGCGACCAACCCCGCGCTCAATCCCCGCGCCGAGCTTGCTCGCGAGGTGCTCGCCAGCGGATGGGTCCCCGAGGGCTTCTCCGCCGTGGCCCTGCACGCGGATCTCTTCCACCCGGCCGATCGCGCCCGCGCCGGGGCCCGCCTCTCGCCCCTCGACCCGGACCCGGTGGTATCGACCGACGGCGGCGAGCGCATCCAGCTCTACCGCCTCAGGGACAGGTGAGCAGCGCGCAGGCGTAGGTGGTGGTCTGTGCGGCGATGGGAATCTCCATTTCCGCCTTGCAGGTGGTGCTGCCGCGGGTCCAGGTGGCCTGGAAGTGCCAGGTGCCCACGCCGAGTGTCTTCTCGACGATGCCGTCGCCGGTGGTCTTGCCGACGGTCTGCACGCCGCCGGTTTCCGCCGGCTCCAGCGTGTAGTCGCGGTAGGCCACGAACACCGGGTCGCGCGGGTCGTCGGACTCGTCGGTGATCACGCGGGCAAAGAGCAGCCCGCTCGACTCGGCCACGTCGCTCGCCGCTTCCTGCTCCCAGGTGCCCCCCTCCTCCACCTCGGCGCAGAAGACCGACGCCAGGTCGACGCTGGAGTCGACTTCGACGGGGGCACAGGCCACGAGCGGGAACAGAACGAGCGCGCGCATGGGGCAACCTTACCGCGTTCGCGGCGGTCCCGGTGCTACCCTGCCGCAGTGGACGAGCTCGACCACATCGCCCGCCGGGTCGTCGAGGGCGGCGGCCCCTGGACGATCGAGCTCTACCCCACCCTCGCGTGCAACCTCGACTGCCGATTCTGCGACACCGCGCCGAGGCACGTGAAGCCGGTCGACGAGCTGGACGAGGCGCAGTGGCTCCGCATCGTCGACGAGGCCGCCGACCTGGGGGCGCGTCGCGCGATGGTGCTCGGGGGCGGCGAGCCGCTGTTGTCACCCCATGCGCCCGCGCTCTTGCGACGCATCAAGGCGCGGGGCCTGTCGGGCATGTTGACCAGCAACGGCACGCTGTTGACCGCGCCGGTGCGCGCCTTGCTCCTCGACATCGGGTGGGACGAGGTGCACCTGTCGATCGACGGCGCCCGCGCCCGCACCCACGACGCCCTCCGCGGGCGGCCGGGCGCCTTCCGCCGCACCGTCAGCCACGCCTGTCGCCTCCGCG
>VGRQ01000635.1 GCA_016875315.1 Deltaproteobacteria bacterium
GCGCTGTTGCTGGTCGATCGCTCGTCGAGCTGGACGAGGGTCTTCGCCGCCATCGCCAACGCCGACCCCGAGTCGAGGTCGGCGCTGATGGTGGCCGCCGCCGAGGAGATCGCCGACGTCTCGCGCTTCGGCTGGATGAGCCTCGGGCTCGCCTTCGTGCCCATCCTCGCGGCGGTGTTGCGCCCGGCGGCGGAGCTGAGCGAGGAGGAGCTCATGACCGGCCAGGTCAACCCCTCGGGCTTCCGCATCATCGCCACCGGGCTGGCGCTGGTGGTGCCGCTGTTGTGGTTCGCCGCGCTGCTCTCGGCCGACCCCACCGCCGCGATGCTGAGGATGGCGAAGCTGTAGGGGCGCCGCGCTCAGCCCGGTCGCCGGTCTACCCGCCAGAGCCACCCCGCCGCCACCGTGGCGAGCACCGACACGCAAGCGAGCATCTCGAATATCGCCGCCGTGCCCCCGAGCTCGCGGGCTTCCCCGGCCAGCGCCTGCCCCGCCAGCGAGCCCACGCCGTACGACGCCGCCGACCAGAGGGACTGTGCGCTCGCGGCCACCTGGACCGGCGCGCCCTGCGCCATGCGCTGCACGCCCGAGACCCAGAAGGCCCCGAAGGCCACCCCGTGGATCACCTGCACGCCCACCAGCACCACCGGGTCGCTCGTCCAGGCGGTGAGCGCCCACCGGGGCACGTTGACGGCGGCGGCGAGGAACAGGCCTCCCGCCGGGCCCAGGCGCCCGAGCACCGGCCTCGCCCATGCCATGAGCGCGATCTCGCAGGCCACCCCCACGGCGAAGGCGGCGCCCACCACCCACTCCGGCATGCCCAGCGCCGCCACGTGGACCGACAGGAAACAGTCGTACACCGACAGGGTGAAGGCCTGCAGGCAGCCTGCCAGCAGCAAGGGGAGGAGCCACGGCTGCCGCACCAGGGCCACCAGCGCCGGCCACACCGGGGCCGGGCCACCTGCCCCGCGCGTGGGGAAGGCGAAGGCGACGATCGCGGTGGCGACGAGGCTCGCGTCGCTGAGCCAGTGCCCGGAGAAGGGCACGCTGGCCAGGAGCACGCCCACCATGAAGCCGAGGCTCCCAAAGAGCCGCACCCGCCCGTACTCCGCCAGCGGTCGGCCTCGCGACCGCAGCGACTCCATCACGAACACGTCGGTGATGGCGCCCACCGGCGCCCGCATCGCCGCGAACAAGAACATCGCCAACCCGAGCGCCCACACGCTCTCCGCGCGCGCGACCACCATGCCAGCGGCTGCGCTCGCGACGCACGACACGCGGAGCACCAGCCCCGCCGCCTGGTACCGGTCGGCCCACCACGCCCAGAGCGGCACCGACAGCAGCCGCCCGAGCGGCAATAGCGCCATCAAGAGCCCGATCGTCACCCCGTCGAGCCCCTCCCGCTCGAACCTTCCCCCGAGCAGCGGGATCAACGCCGCCAACGACCCGAGCATCAGCCCGTAGAACAGCCGGAGGAGCCAAATCGACAAGCCCGCGCGGCTATCCCATCGCAGGGCCGTGTAAACTGCCTGGATGCTTGCCCTGCTCCTCGCCTGCGCCTCCGACCCCGCGGATACCGAGAAAGAACCCGGCGCCACCGGCGACGACGTCGCCGACGCCGACGGCGACGGTTTCGCCACCACCGAGGGCGACTGCGACGACAACGACAGCGCCGTGTACCCGGGGGCCACCGAGCGTTGCGACAACCTCGACAACGACTGCGACGGTACCGTCGACGACGACCTCGTGCAGTCCTGGTACGCCGACGCCGACGGCGACGGTTTCGGCAACGCGGAACAGGCCGTCACCGCCTGCGAGCCGCCCGACGGGACCTACATCGCCGACGACTCCGACTGCGACGACACCCGGGGCGACGTGTACCCGAGCGCCCCCGAGCTGTGCGACGGTCTCGACAACGACTGCGACGGCCAGGCCGACGAGGACGACGCCACCTCCTGGTACGCCGACGCCGACGGCGACGGCTACGGCGACGACGCCACCGCGCAGTCTGCCTGCACCGCCCCTGGCGCGGGCTGGGTGACAGAGGGCGGCGACTGCGACGACACCCGCGACGACGCCTTCCCCGGCAACCCCGAGACCTGCGACGAGATCGACAACGACTGCAACGGGCTCGTCGACGACGGCGTGCTGCTCACCTGGTACGAGGACCGCGACGCCGATGGACACGGCAACGCCGCCGAGGTCGACGAGGCTTGCCGGCAGCCCACCGGCTACGTCGAGGCCGGCGACGACTGCGACGACAACGACCCCGCCGTGGGCCCCGCCGCGCCCGAGGTGTGCAACGGCCTCGACGATGACTGCGACGGGCTGGTCGACAGCGCCGACCCCGACGTGGATCCCAGCACCGGCGCCGTGTACTACGCCGACAGCGACGGCGACGGCTACGGCGACGATACATCCACCACCACCGCTTGCGACTTGCCAGCTGGATTCACCACGGACAACACCGACTGTGATGATACAGCAGCCGATGTATCACCGGCAGGCACCGAGCGGTGCAACGGGGTGGACGACGACTGCGACGGGGTGATCGACCCGAGCACCAGCGCCGACGCGCTCGCCTGGTACGCCGACACCGACGGCGACGGCTACGGCGACCCGTCCACCGCCACCACATCCTGCGACGCCCCGGCCGGCCACGTGGCCGACGACACCGATTGCGACGACGCTCACTACGCCATCAGTCCCGGTGCCAGCGAGGTGTGCAACTGGGAAGACGACGACTGCGACGGCCTGGTCGACGACGACGACCCCTCGCTCGACCTCACCACCCGCTCCACCTGGTACT
>VGRQ01000636.1 GCA_016875315.1 Deltaproteobacteria bacterium
CTGGCGCTGGCGTCGCTCTACGGCGCGGACCGCTGCCTCGCCCTCGCCCCGGCCGCCGACCGGGAGAGCCGCGTGGCGGCGCTGCGGCGCGCGCTCTTCGGCGTGAGCCTCCCGTTCCTCGCCCGCATCGCTCATCGTGACAGCGGCGTGCTCGCCGAGCGCTGGGTCATCGTCGAGAGCTTCGCCACCACGGTGAAGGTGCTCGACCCCAACCCCTGGGACGACAAGGACGAGGAGCACGACCTGCCCCTGGTCGATTTCCTCGTGCGCTGGGAGCTCGCTGGCGCCGAGGTGGCGGGCGTGCGCGGCTAGCGCAGGGTGGGTCGCTACCTCCTCACCGGCGCCACCGGCTTCGTGGGCGCCAACGTCCTGCGTCACCTGCTGGCGCGTGGCGACAGCGTCGCCTGCGTGGTGCGCAAGCCCAACCTCTGCGTGGAGGGCCTCCCGGTCGAGCTGGTCACCGCGCCGATCACCGACGTCGACGCGATGGCACGCGCGATGGAGGGTTGCGACGGCGTCTTCCACGTGGCCGGGATCTTCGACCCGGGGCCCAGGGGCGAGGCCACGATGCGCTCGCTGCACGTCGACGCCACGCGCGCGCTGCTCGTCGCGGCCGCCCGCGCGGGCGTGCGGCGCTTCCTCACCTGCTCGTCGTCGTGCACGGTGGGCTTCGGCTCGCTCGACGCGCCGGGCAACGAGGACACGCCGATCGACGCCGATCGCATCTACGGCAAGCGCGGCGCGCTCCGGGCCTACTACGAGACGAAGCTCGAGTCCGAGCGCCTCACCGCCGACGGCGGCGGCGTGGTGGTGTGCCCCGACTACGTGCTCGGCGCCTGGGACGTGAAGCCGACGAGCGGCCAGCTCTTGCTGACCATCGCCCGGGGAACGGTGCCGCTGTACCCCGGCGGCGGGAAGTGTTTCATCGACGCCGACGACTGCGCCGTGGGCCACCTCGCCGCCCTCGAACGGGGACGGCCGGGCCGCCGCTACCTGCTTGGGAACTGGAACCTGAGCTACCGCGACTTCATGCGCATGTGCGCGAGGGCCGTCGGCCGGGGCGGCCCCTGGGTGAAGACGCCGGGGCTGCTACTCGACGCCGCCGGCCTCGCGGGCGCCGTGCTGGCACGGGTGGACGAGCACCGCTTCGCCGGGCTGGAGCGCCACGTGCTCCGGGCCATGGCGCAGGAGCGCTACCGGACGGGCGAGCGGAGCTGGACGGAGCTGGGCGTCCCCCGCACGCCGATGGAGGCTACCGTCGAGAAGACCGTCCGCTGGTTCCGCGTGTACGGATACCTCGGCTGAGCCCCAGCAACAGCAGCAGTGGCACCGCCGCGCCGTCGTCGCAACCGCAGGTGGGACAGTCGTACTCCTCGATGCTGGCGCAGGGAAAGACGTGCAGCTCGAGGGGATCGCCCTCGGAGGTGGTGTACATCGTGCCGTCGCTCGCGACGAACACCGCCTCGCCCTGCACCTCGCCCACGAGGTCGATGACCTGGGGGTCGACCCCCCAGTCCACGTCGCAACCGCGCCAGGCCAGCGCGCGCGTGGCCGTCCGCAGCACCACCAGCGCGCCGCTCCGGTCCACCGCGCCGCCGGTGATCGGCTCGCCCACGTCGATCTCCGCCTCCTCGCGCAGGGTGGCGGCCTCGCCGTCGCAGCTCAGCTCGCGGGCGTAGTACACCTTGCCCCCGGTGTCGCTCTTGGTCACGACGCGGACGCTGCCGTCGGGGTAGACGAGCAGCGCCTCGGCGTCGTGGGCCTCGCCATCGTCGTAGACCAGCGGGCAGTTGTCGGCGGCCAGCCGCGCGTCGTCGGTGACCGGCACCTTCCACAGCGTGATTGCGTCGCGCGCCTCGTCGTTGTCGCCGATGTCGGCGATGAAGATGCAGGTGCCGTTGGGACAGTCGGCGGCGGCGAGGTCTTCCCAGTCGGTGTTGGTGGCGCCGTCGATGCGCTGCTCGCCGAGGTAGTTGCCCTGGATGTCGAAGGTGTAGAGCAGGGCCTCGCCGCCGGCGTCGCCGATGGTGAAGAACTCGTCGCTCACCATCACCACCCCCGAGGACTCGGAGGAGGGGATGTCCTTGACTTCCACCACCGTGGGAGGTTCCCAGGCGGCGCACACGTCGTCGGCGAGGGCCACGGTTAGAACGGCAATCAGCATGTGGGCGCTGCACATTATCGCCTGTCCCGCTGAGCAGCTTGGGATCGAGCTTCCCGAGGGGGGCGCGAAGGGCATCTCTCACGAGGATCTCCGGCGCGACGTGCGCCTCCTCGTCGAGGCCGCCGACCCCGCCCGCGCCTTCATCGAACGGATGGCGCAGATGCACTTCGAGGCCGCCATCGACATGCCGGGCTGCGTGCAGCGCGGCAGCGGTCTCGACTACCGCATCGGGGTGTCGCGACCGACGAACGCGATGGAGGCAACCGCCGCCGCCGCCGTCATCTCCGTCGCCAAGGCCTGGGACCTCGGCACGCCCCCGGAACGGCGCGTGCTCGCCTGCATGGGCGCGGAGTACCCCGCTGACTACTGGGTGGCGGCGCTGGTCGACGATCCCTCGCTCGACCCGGCCACGGTGAACTACACCGCGCTCGCCGAGAAGGTGCGGGTGCTGTACGCGGAGATCGACGCCCAGGTTCGCTAGTAGACTTGCGCCGAGGCCTCGATCGCCCGCACCTCGGCGTCGATCTCGGCGCTCAGCTCGGCGATGGCCGCGCTCTCCTGCCGGATCCACGCCATGCGCTCCGCGCGCTCGGCCTCGGGCGCGGCGCGCAGCTCGTCGACCTTGCCCTCGAGGTCAGCC
>VGRQ01000637.1 GCA_016875315.1 Deltaproteobacteria bacterium
GCTGGTCGAGCTCCTTGAAGCGCGGCCGCGCCGGGGTGAAGTGCATGGCGCCGTCGGGGCGGCGGTACGCCACGCCCTGCACGTCGTCGAGCGCGCGGCGCCCGGCGTACACCTCGGCGAGTTCCACCATGGTGAACTCGCCCTCGTGGATCACCCCCACGTCGAAGGCCTCGTGGGCCATGGCCTCGTTGGGCAAGAGCGTGACGTGGTAGCCGCCCAGCACGATGGGGGTGTCGGGCATGGCGCCCTTGAGCGCGCTGGCGAGCGCCTTGGCGGTCTCGAACACCACGGTGGTGCTGCCGATGCCGATCACGTCGGGGCGGGTGCCCTCGATGCGCCGCACCGTGCCGGCGACGTCGAGCTTCTCCGCTGCCGCGTCGATGGCAAACACGGTGTGCCCGTGTTTTTCCAGCATCGCCGCCACGTAGAGGATGCCCAGCGGCGCCGAGTTGTAGAACAGGTAGGCGGTGACGGGGCTCACGCTCCCGTTGGCGAGCACGGAATCCAGCGGCGGGTTGACGATCGTGATGCGCATGCACGGTCCTCGGCGCACCTACGGTAGCGCAGTCCGCGCCGGCAAGCCGTAACGGGCGCCACCTGCGACGAAAGTGGTTGACATCGCGTGGGCGTCGTGTAGAAGGCGCCCCACTGAGGACTCCCCCCATGCGCACGGTGCTCCCGGCTCTGCTCTTGCTCGCCTGCAACCGCAACTTCAGCGAGGACACCAAGGACCCTCTGGTGGTGGACGACGACACCGGCGAGCCGGTGTGGGTCGACACCGGCGACAGCGCCCCGCCCGAGGAGACTGGCGACAGCGCCTCCGAGCCCGTCGACGCCGACCGCGACGGCTTCTACAGCCTCGAGTCGGGGGGCGACGACTGCGACGACGGTGACCCCGCAACCTACCCCGGCGCCCCCGAGCTTTGTGACGGTCGCGACAACGACTGCGATGGCAGCACCTCCGCCGACGGCGGCGAGGGCAACGACGACGGCGACGCCCTGCTCGACTGCGAGGACTACTGCCCGGTGTACGCGCAGCCCGGGGCGTCGGGCGACGGTCGCGTGCTCGACCCCCTCGGCACCCTCCAGGCCGCGGTCGATCTCGCCGGCGCGAGCGGCTGCAACGAGGTGCGCGCCTACTACGGCACCTACGCCGAGAACGTCGACCTGATGGGGTACGGCGTGAACATGGAGTCGCTGTCGGGCCCCGAGGCCACGATCATCGACGGCGGCGGCGTGGACTCCTGCGTGGCCATCGAGGAAGACGGCGACGGCGATCTCGACGAGGACAACGCCCGGATCTACGGCTTCACCCTCACCAACGGCGGCGGCCCCTACGGCGGCGGCGTGCGCGTGGTGGAGTGCGCGCCCACCATCGAGGGCAACATCATCACCGAGAACCGCATCGACAGCGGCGGCCAGGGCGGCGGCATCCGCAGCTACAACGCCTCCCCGACGATCATCGACAACGACATCTCGTGGAACGACGCGTGCCACGGCGGCCCCGAGAGCGGCTGCGACGGCGGTGCCATCGCCATCCGCGGCGGCGCACCCGTCGTAAGCGGAAACTACATGGAGGGCAACAGCGCCGGCGACGGCGGCGCCATCTGGACCGCCTACGCCGACGCCTGGATCGTCAACAACTACATCCTCGGCAACGAGGCCGACGACAGCGCCTACGAGGACGGCGAGGGCCGCGAGCGCGACGGCCAGGGCGGCGGCATCGACGTCCAGATCGGCGGCGCCACCGCCACGGTGATCGCCAACAACATCATCGCCGACAACATTGCCTCCTCCCTCGGCGGCGGCATTGTCGTCTACGAGCCCAACGACACCTACCCGAGCACGACGATTGCCAACAACGTCATCGCCTTCAACAACGTGCTGGAAACCGACTGGGGCGCCGGCCTCACGCAGTGGAACAGTACCGCGCCGGTGGTCTACAACAACGCGGTGTACAGCAACCTCGGCGTGGGGGTGTACGGCGACGACCCCACCACCGACTGGACCCTCGCCTACAACGATGTCTACGGCAACTTTCCCGACTACGACGGCGCCGTGAGCGCCGGCGACGGCACCGGCAACTTCAGCCGGGCGCCCGGCTTCATCTCGGCGAGCAACGACGTGGACTGGACGAATGACAACTTCCGCCCCGCCGCCGGCTCGGCGCTGATCGACGCGGGGGATCCCAGCGTGTCCGATACCGACGGGTCGCGGAGCGACGTGGGGGGGTTTGGCGGGCCATCGGGTGCTTGGTGACGAAACCGGGGCTCGTCCTTCACGGCGTACTGGACGTGCGCCCCGCCCTCGTCGAGCGTGATGCGTTCGAGCAGGCGGTCGAGCGCCTCGCGGCGTAGCTCCATCGGCTTCGCGGACCAGGCGGCGAGTACCGACGCGCGGAAGGCGTCGGCGTCGATCGTGTCGGTGACGGGCAGCTCGCGGCGCTGCGGGAGCGCGGCGAGCTTGAGCTGCGCCGTCTCGCGCTGGGCCAGCAGCGGGGTGTTGAGCGCCTTCGCGTCGGAGGGCCCGAGGATGCCGTCGAGGACCTGCTGCCCGACGAGGCGGATCTTGCGGTCCAGCTCGGCGATGTTCGCCTCCAACGCGGCGCGGTCCTGCGTCACCGAGTCCGGGGCGGCGGCGATCTGCACGAGCGAGCGGTCGATCAGGGCGCGAACGTTCTCGGCGGTGAGGACCTCGCTGGCGATGTAGTCGAGCAGCGCCGGATCCATCACGTCCACGCGGACGGTCAGCCCCTCGCACAGCTCCTTGTTCTCCTGCCGGGTCGAGCAGACGTAGTA
>VGRQ01000638.1 GCA_016875315.1 Deltaproteobacteria bacterium
GGCGAAGGTGACCTACTCGGCCACGGCGCCTTCATGGATCGGCGGCTGACAAGCACATCGCTTCAGGAGGCATAGATGCAGACATTCACGGACAACGCGGGCAGGCAGTGGCAGGTCGAGGTCAACGTCGCGGCGCTCAAGCGCGTGCGGGGCCTTGTGCGCGTGGACCTCATGCAGCCCATCGAGGGCACGGGCGGCCTGCTCGAGCGCCTCGTGCGCGATCCCGTCCTGCTGTGCGACGTGGTCTACGCGCTGTGCAAGCCCGAGGCGGATGCGCGGTCGATCTCCGACGAGGACTTCGGCCGGGCGATGGCGGGCGACGCCATCGAGCACGCCACAGCGGCGCTGCTGGAGGAACTCGTGGCTTTCTGCCCGAGCCCGAGGGACCGGGCCAACCTCGGGCGGGTGCTCCAGGCCACGCGGGAAGTGATGGACAAGGCGCGGGACCTGGCGACGCGGCGGATCGATCACCTGATCCAGAGCGGGGAACTCGAACGCCTGGCGGAGACCGCGCTGGGCGAGGATGTGGGGGCAGCCCCTCCGCCGCCGACGCCTGGCGACTCGTCTGGCACTGCGCCGGAGCCGTCGGCGTCGATCCCGGTCCCCTGACCCTGCGGGAACTGGTGGAGATGCTCGAAGGGCGGCAGCGTCACGACTGGTCCATCGCCTCCTCGTGCCTCTCCGTCATCGCCAACCTGCACCGCGACCCCAAGCGATCCCGCCGACTCAAGCCCAGCGACTTCGACCCGTTCGCGCAGCGATCCCACGCACAACGCCTCATCACGGTCCCTGTCTCGGTCCTGAAGGACGTGTTCATCGACGGCAAGGTCCCCGACCTGCCACTGGAGGTTCACGGATGAAGTACCTCGGCTCGCTTTCCACCCGTCACGTCGTCTACCTCGTCGGCCTGGTTCTCTTGGCGCTCGTGCTCGCCTCGTGCGCCGGGATCGACCTGGGCGACCTCGTCAAGGTGAAGACGCCCAACGCGATCCAGCAGACCACGGGCCTGCGCTCGACGCTCTCGCTGAACGAGGCGGAGGTCGAGTACCAGAACTGGTTCAATCAGGTGCAGGCCACCGGTGCGCAGTGGAAGGGCAACATCCAGCGCGCCGGCGAGGTCCGCGGGCTGCTGGGGCAGCTCACGCTCTCCGCCCTCGACACCGTCGGTCCCACCGTCGCGGGCGTGCCCGTGCTTGGCCCGGCGCTGCCGGCGCTGACCGGCATCGTCGGGCTGTTCATCGGTTCAGGCCGACTCCGCAAGGAGAAGGAAGCGTCATTCAACAAGGGCCTGGAAACCGGCCGCGACATGGCGGCGGAAGCCTGATCCGCACCACGCATGCAAGGAGGCTGTCACATGAAGATCGTCCCCGGACGCTTCGTCCGCGTCCCCAACAAGCCGCCGTACCAGCACCCCGCCGCCAGCCCGGACTACTTCGCCACGCGCGGCGAGGTGGTCTGTGGCGGGCGGCGCGCGGAGCTCGACCTGCTCTTCACGCCCACCGAACTGCGCCGGGCCGCGCACCGGGCGCAGAAGAACCGCGAGGACATCCCGCCGGCGAAGCGGCGCTCGCTCCTGCACCTCATCCAGCGGCTGCTGGGAGGCCGGGACCGGTGATCACCATGCGGATCAAGGACATGTTCTTCGACCGCCACGTCGTCATGCGGGCGATGGACTCGGCCAAGCGCAAAGTGCTCAGCCAGGCCGGTGCCTTCATCCGCACGGCGGCCAGGACCAGCATCCGCAAGCGCAAGGGCACCGCCCCGCCGGGCAAGCCGCCGCACTCGCACGAGGGAAGCCTGCGGAAGTTGATCCTCTTCGGGTACGACCGCGCGAGCGACTCGGTGGTCGTGGGGCCGGTGGGCTTCGCCAAGAGCACCGCGCCCAAGGCGCTGGAGTACGGAGGCGAGACCGTCGTTCATCAACGCCGCCGGGGGCGGCTGGTGTCGCGGAAGGTCAGGATCGCCGCGCGGCCCTTCATGGCCCCGGCGCGGGAGAAGGAGCGGCCCAAGCTGCCGCTTCTTTGGCGGAACTCGATCAGGAAGGGCGGCTGAGAGGAGACGTGCGTGGCGGACACACGGGGCATCCGGGCCGGACGGGCGTTCGTTGAACTCGGCGTGAGCGACAAGCTCAGCGCCGGGCTCCGCCGCGCCCAGAAGCGCCTGGAGGCCTTCGGCCAGGGGCTGCGGAGCGCCGGCACGCGCCTGGCGGGGATCGGCGCAGCGGCGGTGACGGCGCTGCTGGGCAGCGTGAAGGTCTTTGCGAGCATGGGCGACACCCTCGACAAGATGAGTTTGCGCACGGGCGTGAGCGCCGAGGCGCTCAGCGAACTCGGCTTCGCCGCCGAGCAGTCCGGGGCGGACCTGGAAACGCTGGAGAACGGCCTGAAGTTCATGCAGCGCTCGCTCGTGGACGCGGCCAAGGGTTCGGCCTCGGCGCAGCAGGCTCTGTCGTTGCTCGGCCTGTCGGTCGAGGACCTTGCGGGCCTCTCGCCCGATCAGCAGTTCAAGCGCCTGGCCGATCGATTGTCGCAGGTCACCGACCCCGCATTGCGCACCGCTCTGGCGATGGAGATCTTCGGGAGGGCGGGAACGAAGTTGCTCCCCCTGCTCTCCTCCGGCTCGGCAGGGATCGAGGAGTTGCAGGCGCAGGCCCGCAGTTTGGGACTGACCGTGAGCACGCAGACCGCAAGGGACGCCGCGGAACTCAACGACACGCTCAACATCCTCTGGCGCGTGGTCAAGCAGGGCGTCTTCGCCATCGGCGGGGCGCTCGCGCCCACGATCAAGGAACTCTCGC
>VGRQ01000639.1 GCA_016875315.1 Deltaproteobacteria bacterium
CGACCCGAACTACCCGAGCCCGAGCCGGTACATGTCGGACTGCATCCATCCGACGAGCGAGGGCTACGGCATCATCCACCGGGCGCTGGTCGATGCCTACTGGGGGGCGACGCGGCCGGTGGCGGCGATCTCGGGGCCGGAAACGCTCTGTCTCGGCGAGGTGGGCACATGGGACGACGCATCGGCGTCGTCGAGCGAGGGACGCTGGCTCCTCGATGGCAGCGACGCTGGCGGCGACGACAGCATCAACGTTCTCGGCAACGTGGAGCTGACCTTCACCCTCGCTCGCGTCGCGGGCAACGGCGCGTGGGAGGACGAGACGAGCTTGACGGTGACCGTGGTGGATTGCTCGGGGCCCCCGTCGGACACCGGCGACACCGCCGTCACGGGAGACAGCGACGAGACCGGGCACAGCGACGAGGGCGGGGACAGCAGCACCGCCGAGGGCGATGCCGAACTCGATGCCCCCGCCGGGGACGAGGGCTGCGGCTGCCAGGGCGGAGCGTCGGGACTGTGGCTGCTCCTAGCGCCCCTCGCTGTCCGCCACCGTCCACCGCGCCGAGCCACCGGCGGGTAGCTCACGGCAGTCTTCGCCCACGCAGGCCGTCCACGCCGGGCCGTCGTCATCGCGGTCCACGCAGATCACCATCCCCTCCTCGAAGCCCTCCACGCGCAGGTCGTACCGCCCGTCGCGCCCCAGCGGCAAGTTCTCCACCTGCATCTGGGGCCAGCCGTTGGGCAGGTGCGGCGACAGCACCAGGCGCTGTCCGGGCGCGTTCGCGTCGGCGCCCACGAGGTAGTCGAACATCGCGGCCACCACCACGCCGCCCTCCCAGGGGCGGTAGCGCGCTGTGACGTCGGCCCCGTAGCCGTCGGCGTCGTGGGTGAGCTGCAGGGGGAGGTTGTCGGCGGTGTGGATCTCCTCGAAGTGCCCCGAGGGCGTGGCGACGGTGGCGAGCGCGTTGAACGCTGCCTCTCCCTCGGCACGGTCTTTCACGGCGGCCAGCAGGTAGCCCGGGACCATGCCGGTGTAGCCCACGGCACCGTCGGTCAGGAGCGTGCCGTCGCTGCGCAGGAGCGTGTCGAGCACCGCGTCGATGCCGCGATCGTCGCCGAGAAGGCGCGAAGCCCCGAGCGACACGTCCTCGAAGGGGGCCGGGTAGGGCTCGAGCGTGTCGTAGGCCGCCACGGGGCTCCAGTAGCCATCGACGTAGAACGCCGACTCGGTGCGCTCGCGCACGGCGCTGGTATCGATGCCGAGCGACTCGGCGGCGGCGATCCAGAGGAACGCCGAGTTCGACGACCAGCCCACCTCCTCCGGCATGCCGCCGAGCGGCAAGGCGAGCGTGTATCGGAAGGTCTCGTCACCGGAGAACATGAGCAAGCCGTCGTGAATCTCCTGTCGCTCCACGCAGGCCCGCAGGAAGCTGTCATCGGCGATGGCCGACTCGCCTGTCGCGCGGCGATACATCGCCTCGTGTATCACCGGGTAGGAGGGCGCCTCCACGGGGTTGCGCCCGTCCATGAACGGCACCGTCGACCAGTCGGGGGGCGTGTCGCCACGCGATGTATCAAGCGGGAAAGAGTTAGCGATAGCCGCCTGCCCTGCTGATACACGGTATGTATCGGTGAGGATGGCCGCCGCCGCCTCGAAGAGCCCGGCCGCGAGATACAGCCGGATGGGCCCCTCGGCGTCGCGCAACCAGCCGGAGGTGTAGCGAGACATCGGTGATACAGTTCCCGATGTATCAGTCTGGGCGAGGTGGGTGAGCAGCATGCCCTCGTAGAGGTCGTTCACCGCGGGGTCGGGGGTGCTCAGCCGCGCCGCGCCCTCGATGAACGCGGCGGTGCGAGCCCGCGACGCGGCCAGCGCCTCGCTGAAGTCCGGGGCGTCGCCGCCGTAGGCGAGCACGAAAGACACCGGCTCGGCGGAAAAGACCGGAACATCGCCCACGGGGACCATCGCCGCGCCGTCGCGCGTGCCCCCTTCTCCCGCGAGCAGCGACAGCCCCGCGCCCCCGTTGACGGTGACGTGCCGCAGGATCACGCCGTCGTGAACGAGGTCGATCGTGTCGAGGAGGGCGCTGCCCTCGAACTCGGCGCGCGTGCGCACCAGGCCGGTGCCACGCGGCCGTTGCACCCGGGCCGCTCGCAGCTCCAGGGGCACGCCGTCGCGGGCGAGCCAGAGCGGCATGTCGGCGTAGAATCCTTCGCCCCGCTGGTAGCCGGGGCCCACCGCGTTGGTCAGCGTGTTGGGGGGCTCGTCGAGCCCGAGCAGCGCGAAGCTCGTGCCATCGCCGATGCCGAAGCTGCCTCGCTCGGCGCGACCCTCGGCGCCGCTGCCCGCGTAGCGCCAGGCCGACACGTCGGCGAGCCAGCCGGCGGCGGCAAGCTCGGTCGGCACCGGGATGGTGTCGCCCGGTCCCTCGGGCCAGAGTCGCGACGCGCGCGTGGGCGTCCACGGCGGGGCCTCGGCGCAGGCGAGCAGGAAGAACACGGCGCAGCGTAGCGCGGGCAACGGCGCGAGCCGTCGCGCGTGGCTAGTCTCCGGGCATGAAGACCGTCACCCTCTACTCGACCGACTGGTGCCCCTACTGCAAGGCTGCGAAGTCCTTCCTTGCCCAGAAGGGCGTGCCCTACGAGGAGATCGACCTCACCGACGACGACGCCGGTCGCGAGGCCCTCGTCGCCAGGGCCAACGGGCGGCGCACCGTGCCGCAGATGTTCGTGGGCGAGGTACACATCGGCGGCTACGACGATCTTCGCGCGCTCGACGCCAAGGGCGG
>VGRQ01000640.1 GCA_016875315.1 Deltaproteobacteria bacterium
CCGCCGCCGAGCACGCCCAGCGACGCCCACCGCGGCATGGTCGACGCCCGGGCGCCGATCTGGGCCATCACCGCGTCGGCGACGTCGACGGCACGATCGACCCGCGACGGGGCGAGAGCCTCGGCCAGTTGCACGCCCAGCATCACCTCGTCGGCCACGTCGACCTTGCCCATCACCGCCGCGCTCAGGGCCACGCCGAGCATGACGTCGTCGGCCACGTCGATGGATCCCGCCGTCGCCTCGCGAAGCTGCGCCCGGAGCCCGCGCAGCTCGGCCGCGCCCGGCACCTCGGGGCCGAGGCCATCGGTCGCGAGCAGGAGCGCGAGCGCCTCGGGGTCGAGCGGACGGTCGTTCATCGATCCATCCGACGCGCGGGGGAGCCATTCATTCAGGCGTCCGAGCTCGCGCCGAGGCGCGCCTGGAGCTTCTTCCGGGCGTAGAAGAGCCGGCTCATCACCGTGCCCTCGGGGATGCCCATCACGTCGGCGATCTCCTTGTAGGAGAGTCCCTCCACCTCGCGCAGGAGCACCACCTCGCGCATGTCTTCGGTCAGCTCGTCGAGCGCGCCGTAGATGCGCTCGCGCAGCTGCTTGCGCTGCAGCTCGCGGGCAGGGTTGTCGTCCATGTGCTGCTCCGACAGCGTGCCGTCCTCGTCGCGGCTCGCCACCGCCTCCTCGAAGGAGGTGGTCTTGCGGCGCTTGTTCTTGCGGGTGTGGTCGATCGCGAGGTTCATCGCGATGCGGTAGATCCACGTGTAGAAGCTCGAGTCGATGCGGAAGCTCGACAGGCTCTGGTAGGCCTTCACGAAGGCCATCTGCACGATGTCCTTCGCGTCGTCGTCGTCGCGCACCATGCCGCGCACCATCGCGAACAGTCGCGACTGGTAGCGCACGACCAGCGGCCGGTAGAGCGCGGTCTCGCCCTTGAGCACCCGCGTGATGATCTCGGCGTCGGTCAGCTCGTCCATGGAGAGGGAGAACGTATGGGCCGCGGGTTCAGTGCGCACTGGCCCATGTACGTCCCGACCCCCACTCCACCTTCAGTGGCACGGCGAGCTCCGCGACCGACTCCATCATGGCGCAGATGCGAGGCGCCTCGCTGGCCACGCGATCCTCGGGGACCTCGAACACCAATTCGTCGTGCACCTGCAGCAACATCGTGGTGGACGTGCCCGCGATCGCGGCGTCGACCGCGATCATCGCTTTCTTGATCAGGTCGGCGGCGCTGCCCTGGATGGGGGTGTTGATGGCGATGCGCTCGGCCTGCGCCCGATCACCCTGGTTGGAAGCGTCGAGATCCTTGATCGGGCGCTTGCGGCCGTAGAGCGTCTCCGCGTAGCCGAGCTCCCGCGCCCGGGCGGTGGCGCTCTCCATGTAGGCGCGCACCTGGGGGTAGCGGGCGAAGTAGCCGTCGATGTAGGCGGCTGCCTGTCCCCGGCTGATCTTCAGCTCGTTCGCCAGGCGGAAGGCGCCCATGCCGTAGACGATGCCGAAGTTGATCGCCTTGGCCGCGCGCCTCATCTCCCCGGTGACCAGTCCCGCCGCCACGCCGAACACCTCGCTCGCGGTGCGCCGGTGGATGTCCTCGCCCCGCTGGTAGCTCTCCACCAGCGGCCCCTCCTTGCAGTAGTGGGCGAGCACGCGCAGCTCGATCTGGCTGTAGTCACAGGAGAGCAAGACATGTCCCGGCTTCGCCACGAAGCAGGCCCGGATTCGCTTGCCGTCCTCGGTGCGGATGGGGATGTTCTGGAGGTTGGGGTCGATCGACGACAGCCGCCCCGTGGCCGCCACCGCCTGGCCGAAGGTGGTGTGGATGCGCCCGTCGGCGGCGATGTACCGGGGCAGCGCGTCGACGTAGGTGTTCTTCAGCTTGTACAACTCGCGGAAGGCGAGGATGGCGTCGGCAAGGGGGTGGCCGAGCTTCTCCAGGGTCTCGGCGTCGGTGCTCCGGCCGGTCTTGGTCTTCTTGCCGCTTTGGAGGCCGAGCTTGTCGTAGAGGATGGTGGCCACCTGCTGGGGCGAGTTCACGTTGAACTCCTCGCCGGCCACCTGCCAGATGGCTCCCTGCGCGACTTCCACCCGCTTGCCCAGCTCCACCGACAGCTCGGAGAGGGCTCCCGCCTCGCAGGCGATGCCGACCCGCTCCATCTCGGCGAGGATGGGCAGCAACGGCAGCTCGATGTCGCGATACACCGTGTCGTCGGCGAGCCTCGACGCCAGCACCTCGTCGATGCGCCAGGCGTCGCGAGCCTCGTCGCCCGGCTCGGTGCCCTGGGCCTCTTCGAGCCAGCGCTTCTTCACGTGGTCAAGGGTACGCCGCGCCTCGGGCTGCAGCGCGTAGTCGGCGAGGGTGTTGTCGCCGCCGAGGCCGCGCAGACGGATGCCCCGGTCGCGCAGGAACTTGTACAGCGGCTTCAGCTCGTAGGCGACCTTCGCCACCCCCTCGTCTTCGAGGACCTCGCGCAGCCCGGCGAACGAGGCGTCCTCGGCGGGGACGGTGGCCCAGCCGCCCGGCCAGGCCAGGGCGATGCGTCGCACCGCGGTCGGGTCGTCCGGGGCGCGCTCCAGCGCCACGGCGAAACGTCGCGACGCGCGGAGCTCGTCACCCAGCCGCGCGAGGGGACCATGCCCCCAGACTTCCCGCCGCTTGTCCGCCCCGGTGGCCACCGTGGCCACCGCTGCCTCGGCCCGGTCGCCAAGGCCCAGCTCGTTCCAGAGCGTCTTGAAGTTGTAGCGCAACAGCCGTCGCTTCAGCTCGTCGGCATCGGGCTCGCGGAGCCTCA
>VGRQ01000641.1 GCA_016875315.1 Deltaproteobacteria bacterium
CAGCGGAGGTGGTGCTCGCCGTTCCCGTCGCCGCGGCCGACACGCTCGCCGCGCTCGCCGACGAGCCGGGGAGCCTGGTGGCCGTGCTCGCGCCTCCCCAGCTGCGCGCGGTAGGCGACTGGTACGACGACTTCAAGCAGGTGAGCGACGACGAGGTGCTCGAGGCCCTGCGCGACCGGGCACAGCCCGCTTGCGGGAAAGCGCGCAGTTCCCCGGCGTAGACCGGCCGGAGGTCGCGGCATGGTTCTTGCGACTCGCCCCGGTATGGCTGCCAAGCATCTCCTCTTCCACGCCCAGGCCCGTGACCGCGTGCTCGCCGGCGCGACGCTCCTCGCCGACGCGGTCCGCGTCACGCTCGGACCCCGCTCCAAGTGCGTCCTGATCGCGCGCAAGTGGGGTACCCCGCTCGTGTGCGACGACGGGGTGACCATCGCCCGCGAGCTGGAGCTGGCAGACCCCGAGGAGGACCTGGGTGTCCGCATCCTCAAGCAGGCGGCCACGCGGACGGGCGAGGCGGTCGGCGACGGCACGACCACCTCGATCCTGGTCGCCCACGGCGTGCTTGCCGAGGGCTTGAAGAACGTCGTCGCCGGCGCCAGTGCCATCGAGCTCAAGCGCGGGCTCGACCGGGGCTTGCAGGCCGTCGTGGCCTCGCTGCGCGCGCAGTCGCGCCCGGTCACGTCGAGCGCCGAGCGAGCGCAGGTCGCGACCATCTCCGCTCACGGCGCCGCCGAGGTCGGCCGACTGGTGGCGGAGGCTGTCGAGAAGGTCGGCAACGACGGGGTCATCACCGTGGAGGAGGCGAAGACCACCGAGACGACCCTCGAGATCGTCGAGGGGCTCCAGTTCGACCGCGGTTACCTCTCGCCCTACTTCGTCACCGATGCCGAGCGGATGGAGTGCGTGCTCGAGGAGCCACGCGTGTTGCTGTACGACCGGAAGGTGAGCGCCATGAGGGACCTGATGCCGATCCTCGAGGCGGTCCATGCCGTGGGCGCGCCCCTGCTGATCGTGGCCGAGGACGTGGAGGGGGAGGCGCTCGCCACCCTCGTGGTGAACAAGCTGCGTGGCACCGTGTCGATCGCCGCCGTCAAGGCCCCGGGTTTCGGCGACCGTCGCAAGGCCATGCTCGAGGACATGGCCATCCTCATGGGCGGCCGGGTGATCTCGGAGGAGACGGGCACGCGCCTGGCCGAGGTGAAGTTGGAGGAGCTGGGGCGCGCCTCTCGGATCCGCATCGACAGCGAGCGCACCACGGTCATCGGCGGGAGGGGGGACCACGCCGCCATCCGTGGGCGGGTGGATCAGCTCCGCCACCAGGTGGAGCAGAGCACCTCGGACTACGACAAGGAGAAGCTGCGCGAGCGGCTGGCGCGGCTGTCCGGTGGGGTGGCCGTGCTCCGGGTCGGCGCGGCCACCGAGTCGGAGATGAAGAACCGGAAGGAGGCCTTCGAGGACGCGATCCACACCACGCAGGCCGCGATCGCGGAGGGGATCGTGCCGGGGGGTGGGGTGGCGCTGCTCAAGGCGGTGGAGGCGGTCGCGAGTGCCGAGGCCGAGGCACCCGGCGACGAGCGGACGGGCGTCCGGATCCTCCGGCAGGCACTCGAAGTCCCGGCGCGCCAGATCGCGCTGAACTCGGGGATGGACGCGGGGGTGGTCGTCGACCAGATTCGCCGGGGCACGGGGGCCTTCGGCTTCGACGCCGCTGCCGGCCGGTATACCGACCTCCTGGAGGCCGGCATCGTCGATGCCACCAAGGTTGTCCGCTGCGCGCTCGAGAACGCGGTCTCCGTGGCCGGCATGCTGCTGTTGACGGAGGCCACCCTGACCGATCTGCCCGAGACCAAGGCGGAGTCCGCGTCGCCGGAGCTGTAGCCCCGGCGCTGTGGGTTTCGGCCCGATGAGGCGGTGGAATTACTCCACGGGCAGGGCGAGGGCCGGCGACTCGGCGTCGATCGGCGGCGGGGCCGCGCCGTCCTCCGCTTCCCAGGTGGCCGGCGGCGTCCAGCTCTCCGGGTCGGCCGCGTCGAGCTCGGCCTCGGGGACCCACGTCCCAGGTACCCAGGTGCGCCCGTTGAACCAGCCGGGCACCCACGCGTAGCCAGGCTTGTCGACCACGGGTTCCCAGTAGCCGCAGCGGCGCACGCCGGCCTCGTCCCAGGAAGCGTCCACCCAGACGTAACCGGACACCGTCTCCGGACGCCAGAAGCCCTCCACCCACACCTCGCCGTCCCAGAATCCCGGCTCCCAGGTCCACCCGGCTCGCGGGTCGTCCGCCGGTTCCCAGTGCCCCGCCACCACCGCGCCGTCGGCGTCGACGGTGGCCTCGATCCAGCGCCACCCCGGCCGGTCGGCGCGTCGCCAGAAGCCCTCGATGTACCGTGTTCCCACCCAGAATCCGGGCTGGAACACGTAGCCCGCCGCCGCGGCGCGGACCGGGGCCCAGTGCCCCGGGATCCACGCGCCATCCTCGAAGTGCCCCGGTACCCACACCCAGCCGTCGCGAGGCGGTGGCACCCAGGACGGCGTCCACGGGTCGCACGCCCAGTCGAAGTAGACCACCGCCACGGTGGCGTGCATCCAGCGGTACCAGGGGTGTACCCACCAGTGCGCGTGCCAGCCCCAGTACCAGTGCAGGCGGGGGAGCGGGTGGCCGGGGAGCGCGTGGACGCGCCAGGGATAGGGCCGCGCGAAGCGGTGATCGCCAGGGTGGTGTACGAGAATCCGGGTGGTACCGTGCCGCACCTCCGGGTGCCGCCGTGCGGGGCGA
>VGRQ01000642.1 GCA_016875315.1 Deltaproteobacteria bacterium
GACCATCCGCGGCAGCTACACCGTGCGCGCCAAGGTCTACGACAAGGGCGGCGTCGCCAGCCTCGACCTCGTGGTCGATGGCGCGGTGCTGGGCACGCTCGCCGCCTCTCCCTGGGAGTTCGCCCTCGACACCGCCACCCTCGTCAACGGCGAGCACCTCGTCGGCGTGGTGGCCACCGACACCGCTGGCAACGTGGCCGACGCGAGTCACCTCGTGCTCGTCCAGAACGGCGACGCCGACCCCGGGCGCGTGGAGCTCCTGTCGCCGGAGGAGGGCGACACCCTCTGCGGCGACACGCCCATCGCCGCCTACACCGCCGAGCCCGTCGCCATCCTCACCGTCCTCATCGATGGCGTGGAGAAGTGGACGGAGTCCATCCCGCCCTACGCCTGGACCTGGGACACCACCGCTCGCGACGACGGCGCTCACGACGTGGCGGTGCAGGCTGCCTTCCCCGACGGCACCACGGTGGTCGATCGCGTGCGCGTGAGCATCGACAACGCCCAGGAGAAGTGCAAGGAAGAGCCGTTCGTCACCATCACCAGCCCCGAGCACCTCGCCACGCTCACGCTCGACACGCTGATCGAGGTCGACGCCTCCGACGACAAGGGCGTCGAGCAGGTGGCCCTCGCCATCGACGGCGTGGAGGCCGCCGTGCTCACCGCCGAGCCCTTCGCGTACGCATGGGCCGTCGCCGACGTGGCCGACGGCGCGCACGTGATCAGCGCCACGGCGATCGACGGGACGGACCATCGCACCGAGGCGAGAGTGCTCGTGTACGTCGATCACACCGCGCCGAGCGTGACCATCACCTCGCCCACGCGCGGCGAGAACGTGAGCGGCGTCGTGCCGGTGCTGGTCGACGCCACCGACGCGGTGGACGTGGACTTCGTCACCGCCTCGGTGGGCGGCGTGTCGCTCGGTGTCGATACCTCGCCCCCCTACGAGTTCTCCTGGGACGCCAGCGGCGAGCGGGTAGGCGAGTACACCATCAACGTCGTCGCGGAAGACGCGGCGGGCAACCAGGGCAGCGCCTCGGTGAAGGTCGATGTCGACGCGCCCCCCGAGATCGAGTGGGATCAACCGCTCGACGGCGACTCGGTGGCCGGCAGCACCACCCTCATCGTGAGCGTCGACGACGACACCTCGGTGGAGGGCGTCATCTTCGATCTCGATCACTTCGAACTCGGCCAGGACACGCGATCCCCCTTCCGCGTGAACTGGTCGTCGTGCGGGGCCACCCCGGGGATCCACAGCCTCGGGGCCACCGCCGTCGACGAGTCCGGGAACAGCACCCGCGCTGAGATCGACATCATCGTCGACCAGGCCCTCGACGCCGAGTTCGCCAGCACCCTCGGCATCGTCGACGCTACCGAGGCCGTGGCCGTGTACGCCAGCGACGACGAGGCCGTGGCCTCGGTGAGCTTCGCCGTGGATGGCACCACCGTCTCCTCGGTCACTGCCGGCGACGCGGCGGCCGGGGACTGCGACCTCAGCTGCGACGAGCTGTGTACCCGGTACGAGAGCACGCTCGACTTCACCGCCTACACCGCCGGCGTCCACACGCTCACCGTCACCGTGGAGAACGCCCTAGGCGAGACCGTGGCGGTATCCGACGACTTCACCGTCGAGACCGACCAGGACGGCGACGGCGCCATGGGCACCGACTGGGGCGGCGACGACTGCGACGACGCCGACGCCACGGTGTACGCCGGCGCGCCCGAGCTCTGCGAGGGCCTCGACAACGACTGCGACGGCACCGTCGACGAGGACTACGACATCGACGCCGACGGCTACTTCAGCGCCGCGCTCTGCAGCACGGGCGACGACTGCGACGACGCCGATCCCACCGTCAACCCTGCCGCCGCCGACACCTGCGATGGCATCGACAACGACTGCGACAGCTTCGTCGACGCGGTGTCAGGCGTCGTCACCGACAACGCCGAGTTCGGCGTCGGCAGCGTCACCCTCACCTACTCGGGCGCCTTCTACGGCAACGCCTACGCTGCGTCGGAAGACATGATGCTCGAGAGCTTCAGCGTCTACATGGACCCCGGCTCGAGCCCCTCGTCCTTCCGCGTGCTCGAGGCCGACGAGAGCACCGGCACCTACACGCTGGTGGCCGGTGCCACCGCCGCCACCAGCGGGCTCGACGGCTGGTACAGCTCGGGCACGCTCGACGCCCCGCTCCAGGCGGGGAAGGTGTACTTCATCGGCGTCGGGGCATCGGGCTCACTCGATCACTACCAGGACCGAAGCCCGAGCTTCGCCGAGGACATCAACCTCACCCCCGTGGGCTACATCGCCTACACCGGGGGCTACCAGCCCACCAGCGTCAGCACCGACCCGTCCACCAGCACCCTGCTCTACCAGGACCTCCACGTCACCTACGTCGACAGCGCCGACCGCGACGACGACGGCGACGGCATGAACGAGAGCTGCGGCGACTGCGACGACGCCGACGCCACCAGCTACGACGCCGCGCCCGAGGGGTGCGACGGCATCGACAACGACTGCGACGGCAGCGTGCCCAGCGACGAGGCCGACGCCGACGCCGACGGCGAGATGGCGTGCGTCGGCGACTGCGACGACGCCGACGCCAGCCGCTACGCCGCCTCGCTGGAGTACTGCGACGGCGTCGACAACGACTGCGACGAGGTGGTGGGCGACGACGAGCTCGACGCCGATGGCGACGGCGTGTACGCCTGCGTGGACTGTTCCAGCGGCACCTGCGTGGCCGACTGCGACGACACCGACCCGCTCA
>VGRQ01000643.1 GCA_016875315.1 Deltaproteobacteria bacterium
CGGCGCCGCCGGGGCCGGGGTTGGCGAGCGCGCGGGTATCGAGGCAGATCGCCCCACGTTCACCGACTGGCGCAGGGGCTTCGAGGCGGGGAGGTCGTCGGCGTCGGCGAGCTTCTTCAGGTCGTCGCGGGAGAAGGCGGCGGTGGCCCCGGCGTCGAGCGCCTGTCGCGCCCGGGGCTGGTGTTGCGAGACGCGCTGCATCACCTCGCGCAGGCTGGCTCCTGCCACGGCGCGGTCGTCGAGGGCGGCCCCCACGGCGTCGAGGAAGTCGGTCCCGCTCTGGAAGCGGTCGCGGAACTCCGGTCGCAAGGCGGTGGTCAGCAACTCGCGCACGCTCGCGGGGATCTGCTCGCGGAACTGCTGCAGGCGCCGGCTGCCCTCGCCCCGCGCCGCCTTGATGCGGATGTCGTTGATCAGCCCGTCGTACACCGGCCGCCCGGTCATCAGCTCGAACGCGATCAGGGCAACGCCGAACAGGTCGGAGGTGAAGTTCTCCTTCCGCGCTTCCATGCGCTCCGGCGGGCAGTAGCGAAAGGCGTCCTCCCGGGGGATGCGATCGGGCGCCTCGTGGAACACGAGGATCTCCACCTGCGGCAGCGCGTGCCCGATGATCTGCACCCGCCCGTCGGCGCCGAGCAGCACCCGCCAGGGGGTGAGCCCGCCGTGGCTGTACACACCGGCGTTCTCGCCCACCTCGGCGGCCTCGACCAGGATCGTCCCGCACTGCTTCATCAGCTCCACGCCCGCCCGCACCCCGGCGCACTCGCCGAGGTCGGAGAGCGTGCGGATCACCTCGGCCACGCTCCACGCCTGGCCGGTGGGGTACACGAAGCCGGCGCTGGCGCGATCCTGGGCCACCAGGTCCGCCAGCCCGTCGACCATCGGCGCCTCGAGGAAGCCCACCACCACGTCGAGCGCGGCGTTGATCGCGTTGTGACTGCGGTACTCCGGGTGGAAAACCACGGCCGTGAGCCGCTCGCCGTTGCTCGACTGCACCTCGACGAGGTCGGAGCCAGGGCCGATCAGTTGTCGCCCCGTGCGCGCGTAGCCGGCGATGGTGTCCATTCGCAGTCGATCCCGCCGGTACTGTATGACGAGCCCGCGCGCTACGCTGGCCCCGTGGCGCAGGGACACGGCAAGCGACCCGACGGCAAGGCCATCGAGCTTCCCTCCGAGAAGCTCCAGCGGCAGCAGATCGAGAACAAGCTCGACGCGCGGGCCCAGGAGGCGCAGAAGGCGCTGGAGAAGGCCCAGGGCGGGAAGGAGGTCGACGCCGAGGCCGCGGCGCAGCTGCAGCGGGGTCTCGGCAACAGCGCCGTTGCCAGCATGATCAAGCAAGGGAGCGACACCGACACCGCCACCACCGCCGCCGAGGCCACCCTCGACGAGTCGCGCGAGGAGGAGGTGGAGGAGGAGAAGGAAGACAAGGACGCCGGCGAGGTGGAGCACGTCCTGCCCTCGTTCTCCACTGGTGGCGGGGGCGGCGGGCCCGGAGGCTCGCCGTGGGCAGTAGGCAAGTTCTTCGGCGGCGACGGCGACGACGACGGCGACATCGTGCCCATTGGCAGCCCACGCTGGCGACCGATGCCGCTGCCGCCCGACCCCGACGAGGACGTGGAGCTGCTTGAAATCGAGGACGAGCAGGCGAGCGAGGCGATCGATGCCTCGCTCGACGCGGCCGCGGCACGGCTCGGCGACGCGCCCTGGTCGGCGGGCACGCTCAGCCGGGGCCTGCGCTACGCGGGACGGCTGGCTGGCCGGGGGGTGATGGGCGACGATGGCGAGCCCGACCCGGTGTGGTCGCGGGCGAGGGCCATCCTGCGCTTCCTCGGCACCCACGCGCCCGAGGCCGAGGCCCGGGCGCTGGCGATGATCGGCGCCGAGATCGGCGTGGGGGAGTCCGAGTCGCTGGTGCAGGCCGTGGCCCGGGAGCTCGCCATCGTCGAGCGCGTCTTGTCGCGACATGATGTGTCCTGGATGGCGATCGCCGACGTGGCCGGCGACCAGCGAGCGCGGGCGCGGGTGGAGCAGGCGGCGTCGAAGCTCGCCGCGACGAGCCAGCTGGGGGCGCCCTCGCTGCTCGCCGAGGCGCTGGGAGACGTGGTGGAGATGGCGGAGGTCGATCTCGTCGCCCCGCCCCACCCCGCGGCGCTCCTCGCCCTGCGCGGCGCCGCGCACCTGGTGCCGATGGCGGGGCTCGAGGGGTGGACGCCGCCTGGCCTCCCCGCCGCCGAGGACGAGGCCCTGGCGATGGTCGACCGCCTCCTCGCGGGCGACGGGGCCGACACCACCGAGGGGCTCCCGGGCGTCGACGCGCTCTACGACCGGATGAACACCCTGCTCGCCGCCATCGGCGTGGCGCAGGTTGAAGGGGCAGCGGCGGCGCTCGCCGCGTGGCCGTGGCTCGCCGATGGCGTGGCCGAGCGCGTGGTACACGATCTCGACGCCGGCCTGCGCGAGGCCGCGCAGCGGCTGGTCGACGTGGGACAGCGCATCGAGGCCGCGGCCACCGCGCACGACGTGGCCACCGTCGAGGCGCTCTCCGCCGCGGCGAGCGGCCTGGCGCCGCTGGTGGCGCGCGTTCGAGACGAGGCGGTGGGTACGCTCGCGGCCTTGCTCGCCGCCGACGGCGCTGCCGCCGAGGCCCCGCTCCTGCCCGAGGTGGCGGCGCTGTTCGCCCGGGGACGATCGCGCGCTGCTCGCGATGCCCTCGCCGGTGGGCGCACGCTTGCCCACGCCGCCTGGGCGGCG
>VGRQ01000644.1 GCA_016875315.1 Deltaproteobacteria bacterium
AGCGGCGGCCGGTCGAGCCAGTCCATCGGCGTCGACGCGCCCGCGGAGCACGCGCCGGCCGCGCTCGAGCTGCTGTTCGCGACCTTGCTGGAGCCTGCCTTCCTGGCCGAGGAGGTGGAGCGTGCCCGCGATGCCATCCTCGACGAGCTGGCCTCGCGCGACGACGAGCCCGCCGAGCGCCTCGCGGTGGCGATGGCGGCAGCCGCCTTCGGTCGCCAGCCCTGGGGTCTCGACCCGCTCGGCAACGAGCGGAGCCTGCGCGTCGTCTCTCCCGTCACCCTGCGCGTTGCCCACGAGCGCTGGCTGCACCCGGCAAACCTCGTGGTCGGCGTCGTGGGCAACGTCGACGTGGAGTGCGTGGAGTCGCGGCTCCGACACGTGCTCGGTCGCCTCCCTGCCCGGGGACGCCCGCTGCGCCCCGTGGCGCTGCGCCTCCCGGCCCGTCTCCGCCGGGTGGCGCTGCGATCTGGGCGCGGCCAGGCCCACGTCTCGCTGCTGTACGCGGGTCTCCGCGCGCTCGACCCGCGCTGCGCGGCACTCGACGTGCTCGGCGCGGTGCTCAACGGCCAGGCGGGGCGACTGTTCACGCGCTTGCGCGAGGAGGCCGGCCTGGCCTACGCCGTTGGCGCGTCGAGCGTCGATGGTCCCTTCGGCGGCATGCTCAGCTGCGGCCTCGCCACCGACCCCGCGCGCCTCGACGAGGCGGAGCGCCGCCTCCTCGACGCGGTGGCGAGCATCCGCGACGGCGACATCAGCGACGAGGAGGTGGAGCGCGCGCGCGCCGCGTGCCTCGGCGGCGCCGAGGCTGGCCTGCAAACCGCCTCGGCTCGCTGCATGGCTCTCACCTACGCGGAGCTCTACGGTCTCGGCGGGCTGCGGTACCGCGCCCTCTCGCGCCGGGCCCGGGGCGTGACGCCCGAGCAGGTGCGCCGCCTGGCGGGCGCGATCTTCTCCTTGCCGCTGGTGTACGGTCGCCTGGGACCGGAAGAATGAACGACGAGGCGCTCGCTCGCGACGTGATCCGGGACTGGCCCCGCCGGTCGGTGGTGGGCCACGCACTCGTGTCGCGACTCGGTGCGCGCGCATGGGAGGCGCCTCGCTTCGCCAAGGGACGGAAACTCTTCCCGAAGTTCGGCCTTCCCGACCCCTGGGACCCGAGCGCGCCCGTCGTGGACATCGGCCTCGGCGACGTGGCCCTTCCCGAGCGGCGCGTCGTGGCACCTCACGCCGCCCCCCCGCCCGCGCCGGGAGCTGCGCCGAAGCCTGGCCTGCCCAACCTGCCTCGCGCGCCGCAACGAGGCGAGTCGGCCGAGCCGCCGAAGGGCAAGCCCGCGCCGCAGATCGGGGAGGTGCGCAAGTTCGACCCGAGCGAGCTGAAGCCCAGGGTAAAGACCACCGCGGGCCGGCCGCAGGCGCCGGCGAAGAAGCCCGAGAACCCGCGCATCTTCGGCTCGGCGCCGGTGAAGCATGCGGTGGCCAAGCTCCCCGTTCGGCCCGGCTTCGGTCCCGCGTCGGAGCCCGGGGCGCCCCCGGAACCGGTGCCTCCGGCGCCGGCGACGCCCGCGCCTCCGCTCGCCCACGCGCCGAGGCCGGCGCAGATCGCGCAGGCGGCGGCGGCGGCTCCGGTGGCACCACGGCCGGTGTCGACACCGACTGCGGCATCGACAACGACATCGAGGTCGACATCGACATCGACATCGACATCGACATCGACGACGACAACGCCATCGTCGCCCCCGGCCACGGTGGCGGCGCCGCTGCGCCCGGCGCCGCCCCCCCCGGATTCGGCGCCCCCGCGCCCGGCCGCGCCCGTCAACCGCAAGCCGCCCGGGCCCGGCGGTGGTCTCGACGACCTCTTCGGCATGGGCGCCGGCGACAACACGCGCATCAAGTTGCCGAAGCCCGCCGAGGGCGACGCCCCGAGGCCGCGGCGTCCGATGGTCAGCTCGCCCGAGGAGCTGGCGAAGCTGGGGCTCGATCGCCGTCCCCCGGCGGCCAAGCCGCCTCCCGGCACGCCCGCGCCCTCGTCCACCCCGCCTGCCCCCGCGAAGGACGACCTCCCCGACGAGTAGCTAGGCGCCCCCGTCGTCGTAGGGGTCGTCGTGATGAACGGGCGGCGGCGGTGGGGGCGGCGGTACCGGTGGACCGCGTCGTGGCCGCGGGCGCTCGCCACCCGTCTCGGCGCGAAAGAGGAAGGCGATCACGTCGGCGTCGGAGGCGCCCATCCGGGAAAAGCGCAGCTCGCCGCCCATGCGGCGCGCCCACGCGAAGCTGCCGGTGTTGTCGGTGGGCACGGTGAAGCGACCATAGAAGCCGCCCTCGCCGCCGGAGAGCCCCGCCCCGAAGAAGAAACCGCCGCTGGCCACGGGGCTCCCGAAGCCGAGCCCGGCCTCGCCCTGGAACAGCGCGATCGGCACGACGCTATCGGTGTCGTAGGGGGCCACGAGCCCCGTGGCCGAGGCGCCGAGGAACCACTCCACGGGACCGTAGCGCCAGTCGAGGGTGCCCGCGAGGATGGGCCCGATGCTCGCGTAGGAACCGCCGCCGCTCTGCGGCCCGGCCGCGATGCCGCCGCCGAGCAGGAGTCCCGCGCGCGGCGAGGCCAGCGCGGTGGCAGCGGCGAGCAGGAGGGTGAGCATCGCGAGCAAGGATAGCGCCGCGCGCCGCTACCCGCCCAGCAGGCTGCCGAAGAGCGGGTTGGCGGCGGCCACCGATCCCGCCCGCTTGCGCCAGCCGCTCGCCGCCGTGGC
>VGRQ01000645.1 GCA_016875315.1 Deltaproteobacteria bacterium
AGGCGATCACCGAGTTCTACGCGGCCAAGACCCAGTTCGACGACATCGACCGCCAGCGGGCCGACCTCGAGTCGGCGATGGAGGTGATCGAGTCGGCGATCGCCAAGATCAACCAGACCTGTCGCGAGCGTTTCCGCGAGACCTTCGACCTCGTCAACGAGCACTTCGCCGAGATCTACCCCCGCCTGGTGGGCGGCGGCTCCGCCAAGCTCGAGCTCACCGACGACGAGGATCTCCTCGACTGCGGCGTGGAGATGATGGTGCAACCGCCGGGGAAGAAAGTGCAGAACCTCGCGCTGCTCTCCGGTGGGGAGAAGGCGATGGCGGCGATCGGGCTCATCTTCGCGCTCTTCCGCGTGAAGCCCTCGCCCTTCTGCCTGCTCGACGAGGTGGACGCCCCGCTCGACGAGGGCAACGGCACCCGCTTCAACGACATGCTCAGGACGATGGCGGCGAACTCCCAGTTCATCGTCATCACCCACAACAAGAAGACGATGGAGGCGGCCGACGTGCTCTATGGCATCACCATGCCCGAGCCGGGCGCGTCGCGACTGGTGAGTGTCAAGATGGAGGGCGCGTGAGCACGACGATCTGGCTGGTCATCATCGCCCTGCTCGTGGGCGTGGCCGCGTGGGTGGTGCGCCGGAGCATGGTGCCGCCGAGCTTGCCGGGCCCGCTCGGATCGGAGCCCGAGCCCGAGCCGGTCGCGACCGTCACGCCCTCGCCCTTGCTCGCCGCGCTCTCCCGCACCCGCGAGCTCTTCGCAGGGCTCTTCGCCGACAAGGCCGCCGTGGAGCGCGAGGCGCTGGAAGAGGCGCTCGTGCGCGCCGACGTGGGCGCCCGCACCTCGGCGGCGCTGGTGGCCGAGGTGGCCGGCGAGAAGGACATGCGCGCGGCGCTGAAGGCGGCGATGCTGTCGCGACTGTCAAAGCACGACCACCGCATTCCCCTGGCCCAGAAACCCCACGTGGTGCTGGTGGTCGGGGTCAACGGCAGCGGCAAGACCACGACGATCGGCAAGCTCGCGGCGCGGTGGAAGGGCGAGGGGAAGTCGGTGCTGCTCGGGGCCGGCGACACCTTCCGCGCCGGCGCCATCGAGCAGCTCAAGGCCTGGGGCGAGCGCGCCGGGGTCGACGTCATCGCGCAGCAAGAGGGCGCCGACCCGGCCGCGGTGTCCCACGCGGCGGTGGAGGCGGGCAAGGCCCGTGGCGCCGACGTGGTCATCTGCGACACCGCCGGTCGCCTCCAGGCCCAGAAGGCGCTGATGGACGAGCTGGGCAAGATCCGCCGCGTGATCGGCAAGCTCGTCCCCGGCGCGCCGCACGAGGTGTTGCTCGTCCTCGACGCCACCATGGGACAGAACGCGCTCTCCCAGGCCCGCCTGTTCAAGGACGTGGCCGGTGTCACCGGCGTGGTGCTCACCAAGCTCGACGGCACCGCCAAGGGCGGCGTGGTCATCGCCATTGCCGAGGAGTTCGACCTGCCGGTGAAGCTGGTGGGCGTGGGCGAGAAGGTGGGCGACCTTCGCGACTTCGATCCCGCCGCGTTCGTGGAGGGGATGCTGGGGTAGATCCGGGTTACGACGGCGCATGTTCCTCCTCCTCGGCTGCGCCTCCATCGCCATCGACGACGCTGGGCTCTTCCCCGCCTTGAGTGCTTTCTCCTATCCTTCCTGGGACGTGGAGGGCATCGGCCCCTCGGGGCGCGAGGCCTCCGCCACCAGCATGTCGACCGACCACGCCGTGAGCTTCACCGACGCCACCCTCGGCTGCATCCGCGCCCAGGGCTACCAGGCCGCCTGGAACGACGCCAGCGAGGCGCTCCTCGACGCCAGCGACGACGGCACCGACGCCGAGGCGATGTGCGAGGGCATGCCGGACTTCCTCGATCGCATGGACGAGGCCAACCGCAACTACCCGGCCGAGATGCAGCGCCTGAGCTTCGGTTTCTGCGTTGAAGGCGGCGACGACGCTTCCTGCGGCGGCGACGTGGAGCCCGGGGAGTACGCGCTGGGCGAGCAGGCCGACATGGGTGGCGGCGAGGGCAGCGTGTACGGCTATTACTGGCGCGACCGGCAAGCGGAGGAGCCGGCGCTCGCCGACTACTGGGTGGAGGAAGACTGCGGGTTCGACTTCATCTCGATGAGCGAGGACGACGAGAACGACGGCGAGGACAGCTACCAGATCGAGGGGACGATCACCATCACCGGTGGCGACGGGCAGGTGCTGGCTGGGAGCTGGGAGGGCACCCTGGCCGCCTCGGAGGAAGGCCAGGGGCTCGACGGCGCCGAGACCAGCGGCACCTTCAGCACGACCCGATGCGACGTGGAACAGCCGGACACGCTGGTGGTGTGGTGGTTGTAGTGTCGGCCGGTTGACCCGCGTTGACAGGCCCGCGCCTCGTCCCGGGCTAGCAGGCTCCATGATCTCGCAAGCGACCATCATCGACGCGCTCCGGACGGTACACGACCCGGAGGTGGGCATCAACCTCGTCGATCTTGGGCTGGTCTACGACGTTCGCGTGGGCCCCGGCGTGGTGGACATCGACATCACGCTCACCTCCCCGGCCTGCCCGCTGGCCGACATGGTGGTGAAAGACGCGCTCGCCGCGCTGTCGGCGGTGATGCCCGGGGGGACCATCGTCGACGTGAACCTCGTGTGGACACCGCCCTGGTCGCCCGACCGCATGAGCGACGAGGCAAAGGCCAAGCTTGGCTGGTGATATTCC
>VGRQ01000646.1 GCA_016875315.1 Deltaproteobacteria bacterium
GGCGAGTTCCGCTTCATCGCGCGCCGCCTGGAGCAGGCGATCAACGAGGCCTACGACGCGGGGTTCCTCGGCAAGAACATCCTCGGCAGCGGTTTCGATCTCGACCTTCACGTGCACGTGGGCGCGGGCGCCTACATCTGCGGCGAGGAAACGGCGCTCATCTCCTCGCTCGAAGGCGAGAAGGGGCAGCCGAAGCTCAAGCCGCCCTTCCCGGCGGTGGAAGGCGCGTGGCGCTCGCCCACGATTGTCAACAACGTCGAGACGCTCGCGGTGGTGCCGTGGCTCATCGAGCACGGCGCCGCCGCCTACAAGGCGATCGGCACCGCGCAGAGCGCGGGGACGAAGCTGCTGTCGGCCTCGGGCCACATCCGCAAGCCGGGGGTCTACGAGGTGGCGCTCGGCTACCCCGCGGCCGAGTTCCTCGAGAAGGAGTGCGGGGGCCTCCTCCCCGGTCGCAAGCTCAAGGCGGTGATCCCCGGTGGTTCCTCGGTGCCGGTGATGACCGCCGAGAACCTGCTCAAGTCGAACCTCGACTACGAGTCGATGCAGCGCAACCTTCCCGGCGGCGACAGCAACAAGATCATCGAGGCCGGCGGCAGCTACCTCGGCTCCGGCGGCTTCATCGTGATGGACGACACCACCGACATGGTGGAGGGCCTCACCAACCTCCTGCGTTTCTACGCCCACGAGTCTTGCGGGCAGTGTACCCCCTGCCGCGAGGGCTGCGGCTGGATGTACCAGATCCTCTGTCGCGTCCGCGACCGCGAGGCCTCGCCGGGCGACCTCGCCGTGCTGCGCGACCTCGCCGACAACATCCACAGCAAGACCATCTGTTTCTTCGGGGCGAGCGCGGCGATGCCCGTCCAGAGCCACCTGACTCACTTCCGCGGCGAGTTCCTGGAGCGAGTCCAGCACAACGCGCGCGGCGCTGGAGCGGCCTGATGCCGAAGGTCAAGATCAACGACGTCGAAATCGAGGTTGCCGCGGGCACCAACATGATCGACGCGGCCCAGCAGGCCGGGGTTGAAATCCCGCATTACTGCTACCACCCCCACCTGAGCATCGCGGGCAACTGCCGCATGTGTACCGTGGAGACGGAAACGCCCCGGGGCCCGGTGCTGGAGATCGCCTGCAACATGCAGGCGAGGGACGGCCTCGCGATCCGCACCGACAGCGAGCGCGTGGCGCAGGTACGCAAGTCGGTGATGGAGTTCCTGCTCGTCAATCACCCGCTCGACTGTCCGATTTGCGACCAGTCGGGCGAGTGCCGTTTGCAGGACTACTACATGGATCACGCGCGGCACGACAGCCGCGGCGTCGAGCCCAAGGTCAGCAAGCGCAAGCGGCAAGACATCGGCGAGCAGATCCTCCTCGACGCGGAGCGCTGCGTGCAGTGCAGCCGCTGCGTGCGCTTCGGTGACGAGGTGACCCACACCGGCGAGCTGCGCCTGATGAACCGCGGCGATCACACCGAGATCGGCATCTTCCCCGGCGAGCGGCTCAATCACGACTACCAGGGCAACCTCGCCGACATCTGCCCGGTGGGCGCGCTCACGGCGAAGGACTTCCGCTTCGAACGCCGCGTGTGGTACCTCAAGGAAACCGACGGCGTGTGTACCGGCTGCAGCACCGGCTGCAACATCAGCGTGTGTCACCAGCAGGGCGAGGTCTTCCGCTACCTCCCGCGGCGCAACGACGAGGTCAACAAGTCCTGGATGTGCGACCCCGGGCGCCTTCGTCACCACGAGGTGGGCGGCCTCGAGCGCCTGCTCAAGGCCCGGGTCAACGGGCAGCCGGGCGATGGCGTGAAGGCGGCCGTCGCCAGCATCAAGGCCGCGGGCGCGCCGAAGGTGGCGCTGGTGCTCGGCACGCGCGCCAGCAACGAGGCCAACTGGGCGCTCGCGCAGCTCGGCAAGGCGCTGGGCGCGCGGCTCTACTGGGTGGCGGGCAACGACGCGGGCGCCATCGAGAAGTCCGACAGCTTCCTCATGGACCCCGACAAGAACCCCAACACGCTCGGCTGCCGACTGCTCGCCGAGCAGGCGGGCGCAGGCGACGGCGACGCGCTGAAGGCGGCGCTCCCCGAGCTCGCCGTGGTCCTCGCCCTCGAAGACGACCTCGTCACCCGGCTCGGGCAGGCGATCCCGGGGCTCGTGGCCCTCGCCGCGAAGGAGTCGCCCACGACGAAGGCCGCCGCCGTGGTGATCCCCGTGGCCCACCCCGTCGAGATGGACTGCACCTACACCAACAAGCAGGGCCGGGTGCAACGCAACCGTCGGGCGACCAACCCGCTGGGCGACGCGGCACCGGCCTACGCGGTGGTCGACCGGCTCGCCGCCGCCCTCGGCAAGTCGCTCGGCACGCAGATGCCGGTGGTCACGTTCCTCGCGCTTTCCCGGGCGGTGCCGCGCATGAACGGGCTCGACTACAAGTCGCTCGGTCCCGGCGGCAAGCTGCTCGCCCCTGCCCCCGCTGCTGCGCTCGGCGGCGAGGCGAAGTGATGGAAGACACCTTCTGGATCGACCTCGCCGTGGTGGTGGGCCGTTGCGTGTTCGCGGTGGCCTTCGTGATGAACATCGTGCCGCTCCTCATCTGGGGCGAGCGCAAGGGCGCGGCCTACATCCAGGACCGTCCCGGGCCAAACCGCGCGCCGCTGCCCCTGCCCCACCCTCTCGACACCCCGAAGGTGCTGTTCCAGCTGCTGTTCGGGCAGTCCCCGAAGTTCA
>VGRQ01000647.1 GCA_016875315.1 Deltaproteobacteria bacterium
CGCCTCGATGCCATGGAAGCAGTCCCACAGCCGCCCGGTGCGCTCCGCGTGGTACAGCACCCCGGGGACGAAGGGCTTGCCGTCGGCCGCGCGGAACTGGTAGCCGGGCCCCGACCGGGGGCCAGCCAGGTAGTCGCCGGTGAGATCGTGCTTCCGGTCGCCGCTGACCACCGCTTGCACCGGGTTGTCGAGGTCGGTGACGTCGAGCACCTCCCAGCACCAGCGGGGCGCGCCGTCCGCGCCCGCGCGCAGCTGGAGCTCCTCGAGGACCACGGGCTGGTCCGGGGCCTCGGGCAGCGCCCGCGCCACGACGAGCTCCGGCGACACTGGCCGGAAGAGCAGGCCGCCGCGCTCGGTGTAGTCGCAGCGGCACACGGTCTCGCGGAGGCCGACGAGGTCGACGGACGCGCGCTGCTGGATCTGCCAGTAGCCCGCGCCCGCGACCTCGGCGCTGAGCTGCTCGGCGCCGGCGAGGCCGAGCGGCACGGGGGGCGAGGAGTAGAGCACGCCGCCGACCTGCGAGGCGATTGACTTGAAGGGGTTGCGGCTCATCTCCGCGATGCCCCAGGCCGAGCGGCGGTCCTGCTGGATGTGCTTGTCGAGCGCGCGCTCGAGGTCGTCTTCCCAGAGACCCGAGAGCATGCGGGCTCGCAGCGCCTGGTGCTCTGACCGCCGCTGGTCGGCAGCGGTCGGCATCCCGGGGCGCTCTGGGGCGGCGACGTCCACGCAGGTACTACACCTGGCCGCGCCTCAGAAGCGACGCCGCACGACGCGCCCCTGCTGGTCCGCCCGGCCGCCCCAGTAGGCTCGCAGCGCGTAGCGCAGCGCGTCGATGATGTCCTTGTAGATCTCGGCCTCGCCGCCCTGCCACTTCTCGAGCGCCTCGATGGTCCACGCGCAGCTCGCGTCCACGTGGAAGTGACCGGGACGGATCATCGCCTCGTGGAGCCACCTGATGGAGGACCAGAAGTGGTCACGCCGCAGGCCGCGCTTGGCCACGCGGAGCTGCGGCCGGAGCTCCCCGGTGACCTTCAACCGCCGCGCGATCGCGTCGTGGAACAGGCGCGCGTTCTTCCGCGTGGTGCGGCCCTCGTAGCGCTTGTCGGCCCACGCCGCGTCGAGATCGCTCCAGCGGTCGCCGTTCCCGGCGAGCATCTCGAGGATGCCGTCGGCGTCCATGTCCACCGTCGTGCCCTGCTGGGGCGCGTACTCGCCCACCACGAAGATGCGAGGGTGCTGGCCCGCCGTGTCGACGTAGACCTCGACGCCGCAGGTCCGGAGCGCGTCCTCGCCGTAGTCGATGCCCAGGGCGAGCTCCACGCGCGCGGGCAGCAGCCCGGACGCGTGCACCCCGTGCACCACGTGGCGCTCGCGGCTGAACGACTCCAGCGCCCGGGTGGCGTTGGAGAACTCCCACTCGCCGTGGCACCGGACGCCACGCTGCCACGGCAGGGTCTTCGCGAGCTGCTCCTCGACCCAGAGGGCGTCCATCGGCGTGCCGTCCTCCGTGCGGAGGGGCTCGGTCGCGCCCACGGGGACGAAGTTCGCGGCCTCCATCCGGAAGTGCAGGTCCTCCACCATCCCCTCGTCGACCAGCTTGCGCAGCCAGCGCAGGTCGCCGGTCGTGGCGGGCGTCATGGTGATGGCGATGTCGCCGCCGGTGCGCCGCAGGCGCATCTGCAGCGCGCCGAAGGTGTGCTCGTCGCCGAGGGGCTCGTCGATCCAGACGTAGTGGATGGTTGCCGACTCGAGGTCGAGCGTGTCCTGCCCCACGGTCTTGAACCGGACCACCGACCCGTTGCGGAAGACGACCGCCTTCTGCACGCCGGCGAAACCGTTCTTCGCGCTAAACGAGGTCTCCGGGACGATCTCGTCGCGGGGCAGCAGGCGCCAGACCTTCTGCTGGATCGCGATGGACTGTGACCAGCTCTTGCAGATCACCCATGCCTCGATGGGCGGGGGGCGCACGGGCTTGTAGGAGTGATGCCCCGTGCACCGGGCGATCAGCTCGCACGCGCCTGCCCAGGTCTTGCCGAACTGGTTGCCAGTCCGGAGCAGCTTGAAGGGCGACCTCGACTCGAGGAAGGCGCGCTGGGGCGGGGTCCAGCGGACGTGGTCCATCGGCCGGCGTGCCGCCCGCTCCGCCAGGACCAGCGAGTCCCGGGCGAGCGAGACCAGCGCCCGCCGCGCGACCGGCGGGTAGGCGGTCATCCCTCGGCGAGGGCGGCGAGGATCTTCTGCCGTGTCCCCTCGGGCAGGGAGCGGAGGTTGGCCACCACCTCGGCCACCAGCGCGTTGTCGTCCTGGTGCAGGCGCTCCTCCTCGCGGCGAGCGCGGGCCTCGGCCTCGAGCTGCTCCGCCAGCTCCTGCTCCTGGCGGAGCAGCTGGGAGGCCGCGACCCAGCTCCCGTCCTCGGCCGCCCGGCGCTGCAGGCGGCGGACGCGCTTGAGCGGGTCGCGCTCGCGCGCGGCGGCGGCCTCGTCGCGGCGGCGCGCCAGCTCCGCCTTCAGCGTCGAGGCCTTCGCCCGCGCCTGCACGGCCGCCGTGAACGACTGCGCCGTCTCGGCCTCGCGGGCGAGGCGCTCCAGCTCGCGCACCTCTGCCTCGAGCTCGTCGTCGCGCCTGCTACCTAGCTTCTTTGCCATGCGACGCCGCCTCGGCCCGGCTCCAATTCTGATTTTTTAGAGTGAATCGCGCGAGAACAACGACGCCAGGACAG
>VGRQ01000648.1 GCA_016875315.1 Deltaproteobacteria bacterium
CCACCATCGGCAGGGTGCTGCCCGGCTCGGCGAGGATCTGTCCCAGGGCGGCAGCGATGCCACTGCACAGGTAGAAGGCGACGAAACCGAGTCGCCCAAGGCGATCCTCCACGTTGTCGCCGAAAATCCACAAGAACCACATGTTCCCCGCGAGGTGGAGCAGCCCGCCGTGGAGAAACATGGAGGTCAGCGCCGGGACGAGCGCGCGCGGATCGCCGAGCTCCGCGAGGAATCGGGCGGGCACCAGCCCGTGCATCGTGATCCAGGCTTCCCCCCGCGGGGCCGGCATCGGCAGCATGTAGAGGTACACCAGCACGTTGAGCGCGATCAGCACGGGCACGAGCACGGGGGCGCGGCGCGGCGCGATGCTGTCGCGGACGGGGAACACGGCAGGAAGCTAGCCACCCGGCTCCGGCACGCCATGCCTCGGCTCTACGGCATCGCCCGCGACTCCACCCAGCGCGCCGCCTTCGTCGAGGTGGCGGGCAAGCGCCTGTTTCCCTACCTGCGCGACCCCAACACCGGCGCGGCCCTGTTCGACAGCGCCACCACCGGCGCCTACCCGGAAACCACTCTCGCCGCCTAGTTCTTGCCCTCGTTCTTCCGCCTTCCGCCCCGGCCCACGTCCTTGGCGATGCGGTCGAGGATGCCGTTGACGAAGGCGCGCGACTCGGCGCCACCGAACTTCTTGGCGAGCTCGATGGCCTCGTTGATCGCCACGCTCCCCGGGATGTCGGGACGGTACACCAGCTCCCAGGCCCCGAGGCGCAGCACGTTGCGATCCACCACCGGCATGCGCGCGAGGCGCCAGTTCTCCGAGGCGGCCTCGATGCGGCGATCGAGGCCCTCGCGATCCTCGAGCACGCCGCGCACGATCTCCTGCGCGAACTCGGTTTCCTCGGCGGTCACCGCCTCGTCGACCGGCTCGGCCAGCTCGTCGAGCAACGAGCCCCACAGCCCCGAGAGCGCGGCGGGCCCGTGCGCGTTGCCGGTGTCGACCGCGTAGAGGGCCTGCAACGCGAACTCGCGCGCGCGACGGCGTCCCGCCTTCATCGGCTAGCCCAGGACCCGGAAGAGGTCGACCATCTCGATGGCCGCGAGCGCGGCCTCGCCGCCCTTGTTGCCCATCTTCACGCCGGCCCGGTCGAGCGCTTGCTCGACGTTCTCGGTGGTGAGCACGCCGAAGATCACCGGCAGCCCCGACTCCATCGCCGCGTGCTGCACGCCGCTGGCGGCCTGGCCCGCCACGTGCTCGAAGTGGGCCGTGCCCCCGCGGATCACGCAGCCGAGCGCGATCACCGCGTCGTAGTCGCCGCTCCGGGCGAGGCGCTTGCAGGTGACGCCCAGCTCGAAGCTGCCGGGCACCCGGACCACGTCGATGTTGGCGTCTTCCACGCCGTGGCGCAGCAGCGTGTCGACGGCACCGGCGACGAGCCTCTCCACCACCAGCTCGTTGAAGCGCGCGGCGACGATCGCGTAGCGACCGCCCTTGTCCACCAGCTTGCCTTCGAGAACGCGGGGCATGGGCGCTACTCCGGGGTTTGCGGCCCGAGCAGGTGCCCGAGCTGCGTGCGACGAGATTCGAGGAATCGGCGCCTATCCGGGTGGGGCGCGATGGCCAGCGGCACGCGCTCCACCACCGCGAGGCCGAAGCCCTCGAGCCCCACGATCTTGCGCGGGTTGTTGGTGAGCAGGCGCAGCTCGCGGGCGCCGAGGTCGACGAGGATCTGCGCGCCCGTGCCCAGCTCGCGGATGGCGTCGGGCGGCTGGGGCGACGCCGTCTCCGGGGTGAGGTGCTCGCGGATGCGGTTGAGCGTGGCCGACGGGTCGCGACCGCCATCGACGTGCAGGTAGAGCAACGCGCCGCGACCTTCCTTGCTGATCGCGCGGAGAGCCGCGTCGATCTGGTCGCTGCTGTCGCTGGAGAGCACGCGGAACACGTCGGCGGGAGCGCAGGCCGTCTGCACGCGCGTGAGCACGGGACCGCCCTTGTGGAGTTCGCCCTTCCACAGCACCAGGTGCAGGCCCTGGTCGGTGCTGCGGTACACCCGGGCCCGCCACTCGCCGTGCTCGGGCGTGTGGATCACGGTGTCGACCTCGCACTTCACCAGGCGCTCGTGGGTGAGGCGCCACCGGATCAGGTCGGCCACGGCCACGATGCGGATGCCGTGTTTCTCGCCGAAGACCCTCAGATCGGGCAGCCGCGCCATCGTGCCATCTTCCCTCATGATCTCGCAGATGCAGCCAGAGGGCGTGAGGCCGGCCAGTCGCGCGAGGTCGACGCTACCCTCGGTTTGCCCGGTGCGGACGAGCACGCCGCCGTCGCGCGCGCGGAGCGGGAACACGTGCCCCGGCATGACGATGTCGCTGGGGCCTTTCTCGGGGTCGATCGCCACCAGCGAGGTGTGGGCCCGGTCGGCGGCCGAGATCCCGGTCGTCACCCCCTCGCGCGCCTCGATCGACACGGTGAACGCCGTGGAAAAGGGCGAGCGGTTGTTCGTGGCCATCATCGGCAGGCCAAGCTGGTCGACCCGCTGCTCGGTGAGGGTGAGGCAGATGAGGCCGCGCGCGTGCGTGGCCATGAAGTTGATGGCCTCGGGGGTGATCTTCTCGGTGGCGATGACGAGGTCACCCTCGTTCTCGCGGTCCTCGTCGTCGACGAGAATGACGAACTTCCCCGCCTTGATGTCGGCAATGGCCGCCTCCACCCGCTGCTCG
>VGRQ01000649.1 GCA_016875315.1 Deltaproteobacteria bacterium
CGCCCGGGGGCGGCGCGGGACGCAGCGCCAGCACCGCCGAGTCGACCAGTCCACCGGCCAGCAGGCGACGGCCCAGCTCCCCGGTACCGTCAAGCACCCAGTGTCGCGACAACGCGCCGGTTGCCCCGGGAAACCGCGGACGCGCTCCGGGCGGCGGCGCGCTGGCCACGACGTGCAAGCGATCCGGCTCGCGGTCGACACCCGCCACCAGCGCCGCCTCCTCGCCGGGAGACAGCGTCACCGCTCGGCCCACCAGCGACCGGCCGCGAACAGGTATCGGTGAGGCGGGTCGACGCGATCGGCGGAGGGGTGCTCGGGATCGCCCGGGAGCAAGACGTAGAGCGTGCCGCTGTCGTCGTGCATGAACCTGGGGCAGATCGGTGGCGTGTGTCGCGACGCGGTCATGATCTCATCGACGCCAGGGTAGAGCTCCAGCTCCATCAGGGTGCGCACCGTGGGCGGCGAGAGTGGCAGTTCTCCGCGGGCCGACCGCGCGAGCGCCTCGGCGGGCGAGAACCACGCCCCCGCCACGGCCTCCTGCTGGTCGATCGTCGGCTCCTGTCCCTCGGGCAGTCGCGACACGAAAAACCAGGTGTCGTAGCGCCGCGGCTCGACCTCGGGCGTGATCCAGTGCGCCCAGGGCCGCATTCTCGACAGCGGCAGCACGCCCGCGTAGCGGAGGTCGACGTTGGCTTCCTCGCGGAGCTCGCGTGCCGCCGCCGTCCAGAACTGCACGTCGATCCCGCCGGGGTCGCCTGCCGCGGGCGCGTGCCGGTCGGCCTCGTCCACGCGCCCTCCCGGGAAAACCCAGGCCGAGGCCATGAAACCCACGCTGCGGCTGCGCTCCATCAGCCACGCCTCCGGGCCCGACTGGCCCTGCCGCAGCAGGATGACGGTGGCAGCGGGCCTGGTGGCGGCCACGACAGCAGGCGCGGGAAAGGGGAAGGTGGGCATGCGGCGGCGGAGCCTAGCTTAGCCTCGCCTGGCCTCGGCAGCGGCGACGTGGCCGGCCGTCTCCCCGGAGGCTATACTTTGACACGTCAAGAGGTACGCTCATGTTCCTCCTTCTCTCTGTCACCCGCGCGTTCGCCTGGCCGGCCGACGACAGCACCTGGGCCACGCTCACGCTCGGCGGCGCCGAGTTCGAAGACGTGTACGACGACCACGATCGGCTCGGCGTGGGCCTCCCCGACGGTATCGACTGCGTGGGCGACCTCGCGGTGTACGCCGCGCCGGCGCTGTACTGGTGGACCAACGGCGACGACATCTTCCTGCGCGTGCGGGTGGACGACTCCCCCTGGATCACCAAGGACGAGGAGCTGCACCCGGCCTCGTGGAACTTCCTGTTCGAGACCGACGGCGACCCCACCACCTACGAGTACCTCGCCGCCGTGACCGGCCCCACCACCACGGTGCAGCTCTGGCACAACGGCGCCGGCCTCGCGGGCGCCGACGCCACGCCGACGGACTACCTCGACAGCTGGCTCAACACCGTCCCCGAGGAGTACGCGCGCAGCAACCGCGCCGACTCCGCGATCCACACCCTCGACGACTGGTTCGTCGACGTGCGCGTGCCGGTCGAGGCCCTGTCCACCGCCGAGTTCATCGGCGACACCTTCCGAGTCGCGTTCGTCAGCGGCTACGGCGGCGCGGCCGGAGGCAGCATCGACCTCTGCGGCACCGACGACAGCGTGGCCCTCGGCGACCTGGAGAGCGCCTGGAGCGACGACATCGGCATCGACCAGGACGACGACGGGCTGACCGACCTCGACGAGGAAAACCGCGGCACCGCCATCGACGACGCCGACAGCGACGACGACGGGCTGTCCGACGGCGAGGAGGTCGACACCTACGGCACCGAGCCGCTCGCCTGCGACAGCGATGGCGACGGGCTCGGCGACGGGCTGGAGGCCGGGCGCACGGAGCCCGGCGACGACACCGACACCTCGGCGGGGTGTTTCGAGGCCGACAGCGACCCGGCCACCACCACCGACCCCGCCGTGGCCGACACCGACGAGGGCGGCATGTCGGATGGCGCCGAGGACCGCGACGGCGACGGCGCCATCGACGACTGGGAAACCGACCCGAACGACCCCACCGACGACGTCGATGCCGATGGCGACGGCATCGCCGACGCCATCGAGGACGAGTGCGACGGCAGCGGCGACGGCACCGACCGCGACGGCGACGGCGTGCCCGACGCCGAGGAAGGCCTCGACGACAGCGACGGCGACGGCATCCCCGACTTCTGCGAAGACGACGACGACGGCGACGGCATCCCCACCGTGGACGAGGGCACCGCCGACAGCGACGGCGACGGCACCCCCGACCACGAGGACACCGACAGCGACGGCGATGGCACCCCCGACTCCCCGAGCGACACCGGCGACAGCGACTGCGACGGCATCGCCGACTACCAGGACACCGACGACGCCGACGGCGACTGCGCCGATGCCGACGGCGACGGGGTGACCAACGCCGACGAGCGCGCCTGCGGCTCCGACCCCGAGAACCCCGACACCGACGGCGACGGGCTCTCCGACTACGAGGACTCCTGCGACGACGACGAGGACTGCGACCAGCTCCCCGACCGGCTCGACGCCGAGACCGACCCCGGCGGCTGCGACAGCGCCGGCCCGGGCGACACCGCCGACACCGGCAACGAGTGCGTGGGCGACGCCATCCTCTGCGGCGGCCACTACACCGGCGG
>VGRQ01000650.1 GCA_016875315.1 Deltaproteobacteria bacterium
CCGTCGACCGGGGAGCTGTAGTTGTAGACCGTCCACCGGCCGCCGCCCTCGTCAAGCGCCGAGGGGAAGCAGGTGTCGCCGCGCGAGGGAAGATCGAGGATGAAGCTCACCTCGAGCGAAACCTCGTCGACCTCCCAGAGCGAGCAGCGCTTGGGCTGTCCCCAGTAGTCGGCCGAGTAGGCGAGGGTCTGCTCCACGTGCGAGTCGTCGCGATAGCCGAGGTCGTAGTTGCCGCTCTCGGTCAGGTTGCGACGCGCCACCAGGTAGTTTTTCTCCCCCTGCCGGAACATCAGCGGGCTGTCGTACTTGCGCGGGTCGTTGACGCAGCGCCAGTCGCCGAGGGCGCTGGCCTCGGCGCGGCAGATGTTGCTGCCCCAGCCGCTCTCGTCGCCCGCCTCGTTTCGGGTGACGGCGAGCACGGCGCCATCGGGCAAGAACACCCAGTCGGTCTCGCTGCCCCCGCCGGTCTGCACCACCTCCTGGCCAGCGACGGCGGCGGTCCACGACAGGCCGTCGCCCGAGCTGAGCCAGCGCACCTCGATGGCGGGGAGCGCGTCGCTCTCGAAGTCGTAGATGTCGCCGCCGTTGGTGTAGCCGATCATGTAGGGCACGCCGTCGACGGCCCGCACCCGCCAGGGGATGAAGTCGTTCTCGAAGAGCCACGTGGGCTCCGACCAGGTGCCGCCCTCGCGCACCACCACCATGCTGCCCTGGGGCTCGAAGTCGCTAGAGTCGGCGCCCAGCACGGCGAAGTACAGGAAAAGCTTGCCGTCGAAGGCCAGCAAGCGTGGCTCCCGCAGGTCGGTGCCCATCGCGAGGGAGAGCTCGTGCGTCCAGGTGTGGCCGCCGTCGACGCTCCGCACCACGTACATCACCGCGTCGGGACTAGCGAAGTGCGAGGGGGCGGTGCGGAAGGCGAGGTAGAGGGCGCCCTCGAGCATGGCGACGTCGAGGTTGTTGTTGGCGTCCTGGGGCAGCACCTCGGGGGGCAGCCCCTCGCCGGGCACCACCTGCTCGGCCTCGGACACGGTGATGCCCTCCGCCGGAGCAACCACCTCTTCGGCGCAGCCAAGGAAGGAGATCATCGCCTCGCGGGATAACGCGGTGAGCCCATGTTGATCCTCGCCTACGCCCTCGCCGCCGAGCCTGCCCTGGCCACGCCCACCCCCGCCGACGTCGCCTACGCCGACGCGATGATGGCGGTGGAGGCGAAGCAATACGATCACGCCCTGGCGGCCTTCGGCCGCTGCCTCGCACTCGACGCGGCTCACGCCGGCTGCCTCTGGGAGTCGGGCTGGGTGTACTGGGTACGTCGCGACTGGGCCAGCGTGGTGAGCACCTGGGAGAAGCTCGACCCCGCCTACCCGAAGCTCGCCACCAACCTCGCCGTGGCCCGCGACCAGCTCGCGCTCCAGCGGCTGGCCGCCGAGATGCGCGCCAAGGCGGCCACGACCTACCAGAGCACCGCCCCGCAGGGCGCCTCCCTCCGCCTGCGCGGCGTGGGCGACATGATGATCGGCAGCGCCTTCCCCGAGGGGGCCTTGCCGCCCGATGGCGGGAAAGACACCTTCACCGCGGTTCGTTCCCTGCTGGTCGACGCCGACCTGACCTTCGGCAACCTCGAGGGTCCGCTCTGCGACGACCCGGCGCCGAGCGACAAGTGCCGCCCCGACGGCGCCCCCGGTTCTTGCTACGCCTTCCGCACCCCGGCCGCCTACGGGGCGTTCTACAAGGACGCCGGTTTCGACGTGGTGTCGACGGCCAACAACCACGCCTTCGACTTCGGCGAGACCTGTCGGGTGCAGACCGAGGCCACGCTCGACACCCTCGGGATCCGCTGGTCGGGCCGCCCGGGGACGGTGGCCCGCTGGACCACCGGCGGCCTCCGCGTGGCGATGGTCGGCTTCCACACCGCCGACAGCGGCAACAACCTCAACGACCTCGACACCGCCACGACGATCGTGCGGGGGCTCGCCGCCGAGAGCGACATCGTCATCGTGAGCTTCCACGGTGGCGCCGAGGGCAGCAAGGCCCTGCACGTGCCCCCGGGGCCGGAGCAGTTCTACGGCGAGAACCGCGGCGACCTCCGCCTGTTCACGCACGCGGTGATCGACGCCGGCGCCGACCTGGTGCTCGGCCACGGCCCGCACGTGCTCCGCGGCATGGAGGGCTACAAGGGGCGACTGATCGCCTACTCCCTCGGGAACTTCGCCACCTACGGGCGCTTCAACCTCTCGGGAAACCAGGGCATCGGCGCCATCCTCGAGGTGACGCTCGCCCGCGACGGCGCCTTCGCCGCCGGGAAGATCCTCGGGACGGTCCAGGAGGGCGAGGGACGCCCCGTCCCCGACGCGCAGGCGCGCGCCGCCGACCTCGTGCGCGTGCTCAGCGCCGAGGACTTCCCCGGCTCGGGCGTTCAAGTCGCGCAGGACGGCAGCATCCGCCTTCCCTGACCGGGGCGTCTACCCCCAGTCGTCGTCGGCCCCGCCGCCACCGCCGCCGCCACCGCCGTCGTCGTCATCGTCGTGGCGGCGCTTGCCCTTGCGGCGCTCCCACTCCTGGGCCTTGCGGTTGCGCTCTTCCTCGAACTTGGCCTCCTCGGCCCGCCGGCGCTGGCCGGCGAAGCCGCCACCACCGCCGCCCCAGCGGTTGCCACCGCCACCGCCACCGTAGCCGCCGCCGCCGCCCTGGCCGCCACCACCCCAGCGA
>VGRQ01000651.1 GCA_016875315.1 Deltaproteobacteria bacterium
GACCAGCCCGGCGCTGCCTGCCTCGTAGGCACGGACGCCCGCGAAGCCCGCGCTCTCCACGAGGTCGACGAACGCGGCGCGGCTACGACGGATGGTCGGCCACTTGAAGCAGTACCGGTAGATCAGCTCGTCGTCCGAGGGGGCCAGCGCCGTCACCACCACGTGACCGCCGGGTACGAGCATCCCGTGCGCGAGGCGCAGGAAACTCACCGCGGCCGTCTCCGGCAGGTACTCGAGGACGCAATCGGCCACGACCACGTGCTTGTCGACGTGCCGGTACTGGGTGTGGCCGTTGACGACGGCCGCGAGGTCCTCGTGGAGGCGATTGAGCCGCAGGGAGCGCGGCCGCGAGGCGAGATCGGAGTCGACCACGCCGCGGGCGTCGTCGGAACTGTCGATGCAGGCGATCTCCCCGCCCATGCGGCCGAGAAAATCGAGGTGGGGGGCGAGCAGGGAGGCGCTGTTGGCCCCCACGGCGAGCACCCGCAAGGGGGGAGCGGGAGGCAGGCACTCGGTGACGAGCGCGCCGGCCAGCGCGCGACGCTCGCGCAGGCCGCGAGAGGTGGCGAGATCGAGCCCCCACTCGTCGAGCATCTCGCCGAGGGGACCGTCGCCCATGGGCTTGCGGGCGGTGATGTGCCCGATGGTCCAGAAGTCGGCACACCAGCCCTCGACCCGGTCGTTGGCGAGCTCGCCCAGGTGGGAGCGCATCAGGTAGGGCAGGAGTTCCTGCGCGATCAGGGCGCCGGCGGCGTCTTGTTCCTCGGCCGACACGCGCCCGAAGCGCGCGTTGACATCGAGGGTGAGCTGCCGCATCACGCGGAGCACCTCGTCGTGCGCTGCCGGGCGGTCGCGACGGATGACCGGCTCGAGCCGCGCCATCGCCTGCCGGATGCCGTTGGCCAGCTCGCGGGCGCGGGCAACCGCCGACTCGCTGCCGCCCTTGCTGCCGCCGAGGGTGCCGGTCATCGCCGTGGTGGTGATGGCTCGGGCGCGGTGGACCGCGAATCCAGCCAGCGCCTTGTAGAAGTTCGCGGCGAAGCCTGGGTCGCCCTCGAGCACCCGCAGGAGCGACCCGCGGTCCCATCGCTGGCACACCGTCGCGTCGGCGGCGCGCACGTCGGCGGTGCGGACGAGGTCTTCCAGGAAGCCCATCTCGCCCACCATCTCGCCCTTGCCGATGACATTGAGCACCACCGCCGGCTGCTGCCGGCTGTCGATGATCTCGAGCTCGCCCTCGGCCACGCGGTACACGTCGCCGCCACGCTCGCCGCGCCGGATGAGGTACTCCCCCCGCGCCAGCCGCACGATGCTCGCGGCGCCCACGAATCGCTCGCGGTCACGGTCGGAGAGTCGCTCGAGGAAGTCCACGGTGAGGCCGGCGACAAGCCGCCTATCTCGACGGCGGGATAGGGCGCGGCCCAGGAGACACGCCCATGCAAGAGGTACACGGGCTCGTGGAGCGGCTCCGCGCCGCGAACTACAACGAGCGCGAGGGCATCAAGGAAGAGCTGCTGGCCCTGTGCCGGGCGCCGGGGGGCGCGGCGGTGCGCGACCAGCTCGACAGCCTTCGCCGCGGCGAGCTGCTCGAGGTGCAGTGGGAGATCGAGGAGGTGCTCGAGCGCTCGGCACCGCCGAAGCCGCAGGCCGCCGCCGCGCCCCCGCCGACGCCGAAGCCCGAGGAGAAGCCCGATCCCAACCGTCCCCTCACCTCGAAAGACCTCACCCTGGTTTACGACGACCCGCGCGGCCTGCTGCTCCACAAGAGCAAGGTGGGCGACCGCTGGTTCGCCACCCAGGTCGACCCGCGCACCCAGCAACCCCAGACCTTCGAGCTGCACCCGCAGGAGGTGGCGCAGCTCAAGCAGCAGCTCGCGGGCAGCCCCTACTGGGTGCTCGGCAGCGGCGCGCTCGCCGCCCCTGCCGCGTCACCCAAGGCCCCCCCGGCCCGCCCACCCGGGCGGTAGGTGTCAGGTCGCGACGAGTATGTGAACGCAGCGCGCGCCTACGCCGAGCGGCTCTACCTCGGCGAGGAGGTGGCCCACCGTTCCTGCGGCATCGCGCTGGCCCTCACCTTCGGGCTCGACCACCGCGCCTACCAGTCGCTGCGCAAGGGCGGCTTGCTCGGCCTCGGCCCCTGCGGCGCGCTCCAGGCCGGCGTGCTCGTGCTCGGCGAGATCCTCGGCGATCCCGATCCCGCCGGGCCACCTACGGCCGAGCTGCGCGAGGCGGTGCGGCGCTACCGCGAGCAGGTGGCGACCGAGGTGGGCGGCGGCTTCGACGATAGCTGCAACGCTCGCACCTCGGCCTTCCCCGACTTCACGTCGCGAGCGCGACTGCTGTCCTGCACTCGCCTTGCCGGGGCAGCCGCCGCCGGCGTGGCGGGCGTGCTCCACGACATCGGGCGCGCGCCGCCGCTCCCGTCGCCGCCCAGTCGCTAGGAGCCGACGCGGAGCGGGAAGAGCCGCTCTCGCAGCGATCGCGGCCGCTGCGGCGCGGCGTCGAACAGGGACGGCAAGATCGGCATCTCGAAGGCCGGCGGCAGCGTGATCATCGGCTCGGTGGCCACCCGGTCCGCGTCGACCGGGGAGGCCGTCTCGGCGGCGACGGGGTCGGGTTGGGGCGGCTGGGCTGGCGGCGCCAACGCCACGCCCGCGAGCCTCGGCGCACCGTTCCCGGGGGGCGGG
>VGRQ01000652.1 GCA_016875315.1 Deltaproteobacteria bacterium
CGCGCAGGTCGACCGGCGACGGCAGCACGCAGAGCCACTGGCGCGGGCGCTCGCTGTCGAGGCGCTTGGCCTGGTGGAAGGCATCGAGCACCGGGATCCCGCAGTCGATGACGATGTCGGGCTTGCCCTCCATGCGGGCCCCGGCGCGGTCGACCTCGTCGCGCAGGGCGGTGGCGAGGTCGCCGCCGCCGAGCACCCACACCACCCGGCCGCGGAGCGTGCTCACGGGGAGCTGGACGTGGCTCACGCGCACGACGCGGCGGACGCGGAAGTCGGGAGGCAGGCCACGCGGATCGGCGGGCTCGGCGGCCTCGGTCTCGGTGTCTCGGGCCTCGGTCTCGGGCCTCGGGGTCTCGGCGCTCGGGCTCGCGGGGCTCGGCCCGGTAGAGGCGCTCGCGCGCTCGGCGAGCCAGCCGGCGAGCTTTTCCACGGTGGGGTAGTCGGCGAGCTTGAAGCTGTCGTCGCGGGCGAGGCCGTAGGCGTCGCGCACCTCGGCGAAGATCTCGGCCTGCTTGACGGTGTCGATGCCGAGGTCGGCCTCCAGCTCGTAGGCAGGATCGACTTCCGAGGGCTCGTAGCCGGTCTTCGCGGCGATCACCGCGGTGAGTTTGGCGAGGACCTCGGACTTGGAAACGGTACCGGTGCCCGGGGTCTCGGGCGCCGGGGTCTCGGCGCTCGGGGTCTCGGCGCCGGGGCTCCCGGGGCTCGGCCCGGTGGAGGCGCTCGCGCGCTCGGCGAGCCAGCCGGCGAGCTTCTCCACGGTGGGGTAGTCGGCCAGCTTGAAGCTGTCGTCGCGGGCGAGGCCGTAGGCGTCGCGCACCTCGGCGAAGATCTCGGCCTGCTTCACGGTGTCGATGCCGAGGTCGGCCTCGAGCTCGTAGGCGGGATCGATCTCCTCGCGCCCGTAGCCGGTCTTGTTGGCGATCACGCCAACCAGCTTGTCGAGCACCTCGGAGGCCGCCACCCGTCCCCCTCTCCCGCTCGCGGGAGAGGGTGGCCGAGGGCCGGGAGAGGGCGTGCCTGCCGGCGCTTTCGCTGCCGCTGTCGCTGCCGGTGCCGCCGGTTCATCCGAGATCAACCGCAGCTGCCTGTGCTCCACCACGGTGTGTCCCCGTCCCCCGGCGGCCTCGGCGAGCCAGGCCTCGGCGCGGCGCGGGTCGGCGAGGCGCTCGTCGTCACGGGCGATCTTCCTCCACGCCGCGAGCGCCAGCTGCGAGCCGAAGCCGGCGGCGAGGCGGAGGGCGTACTGCACGTCGTAGTGGCCGCCCTTGCTCAGGGTCAGCTCGCCGAGGTCTGGGTCGGGTTCCTTGAGGTTGGGGATGGGCGGAACCTGCTGGTACTGCAGTGCCTTCACCGCGACGGTGTCCTCGATGCCGGCGCCCATCGGGTGCCCGGTGAAGCCCTTGGTGTTGGCGATGACGATGCGGCTGGCCGCGGGCCCGAAGGCATGGGGCAAGCTCGCCATCTCGGCGGCGGCCGACCCGCCCCGGGCGGGCGTGTAGGTCTCGTGCGAGAGGAAGACGCACTGCCGCGCGAAGTCGCCGTGGGTGGTCCCGGCGCGGGCCACGGCGCGGTCGACGAGGGTCTTCACCTCGCGCGCGATGTGCTCGGCGTCGAGGCGGGTGCCGTGGAAGGCGCTGTTGGCGATGTGCGCGCCGAGCAACTCGGCGATGGGCCGGATGCCGCGGGCGGCGGCCGCCTCGGTGGTCTCCAGCACCATCCCGCAGGCGCCCATCCCGAGGATCATCCCGTGGCGACGGCGATCGAAGGGCAGGGCCGCCTCCTCGACCTTGTCCTTGGTGGTGGCGGCGCCGGCGGCCATGAAGCCCGCGCCGATCCAGGGCAGGAGCGCGTCGCTGGTGACGTCGTCGGCGCCCACGACGATCACCCGCTCGCAGCGCCCCGAGCGCAGCCAGTCCTCGGCCACGGCGATGGCCTGCGTGGTGCTCGCGCAGGCGGCGTTCACCTGCGTGTTGGGGCCGCGGGCGCCGAGGAACTGCGCCAGCTGGCTGTGCCCCATGGCGAGGATCTGGAAGAGGAAGCGCCGGTCGAAGTGTCCCTCGCCGTCGTTGGCGTTGTCGCCGAGCTTGCGGACGAGCTGGTCGTAGCCGGGGAAGGCGCTGGCGAACACGATGCCGGTGCTGTCGCGGAGCGACTCGGGGAGCGCCCAGCCGGTGGCCACGGCCTTGCCGGTGGTGGTTTGCCGGTAGGTGCGGACCAGGGGGATGCGCGCGTCTTTCAGGGCCTCCAGCGCCGCCGCGAAGGCGAGCTGGGTGGTGATGTCGAGGCTGCGCGCGAGCGCGGCGTCGACGCCGTAGTCGGCCACGAGGTCGAAGTGTGCCTTCTGCCCGGCAAGGCGAATCACCTGGTCGCGCGTGTTCACCGGCAGGAAACTGCCCTCGCCGGTGAGCGGGTCCTTGGTGAGGCGAACGAGGTTCTTCTCGATGAAGCGGTCCTGGACTCGCTCGGTCACCGGGGTGATACGGTTCTCGCCACGGAGCACGCGCTGCACCGCGTCGGGCTCGAACACCTCGGTGCCGCCGGGAAGGCCCAGCGAGGCGCCGCTACACACCACGCCCACCCGGGGTGCGGCGGTCGCCGCGACGGCGGGGGCGGGGGTGGCCACCGGCGCGGGTGTCGCGACAGTCGTGGCCACGGCAGCGGGC
>VGRQ01000653.1 GCA_016875315.1 Deltaproteobacteria bacterium
GTGGCCGGGGCGGTGGCGTCGGCGGGCGCCGTCGCCGTCGCGGGCTCGGGCTCGGCCGGGGGAGCCTCGGCCGGTTCCACCTCCTCGTCCTCCACCTCCGTGAGGTCGGGGATGGGCACGTAGGCGTCGCGCGCTGCGAACCAGCCGTAGGCACCCAACCCGCCGCCGACGGCGCAGAGACCTGCACAAATGACGACGAGAGCGACAACGATCCCGATGACCCACTTCACGAGGCCTCCTGGGGCGTCGGCGTCTAACACGGCGTCAAGCCTGTTCTTCCGCTACGGGCAGGGCAAGCCGCGCCTCGCCAGCCAGCCAGGATCGACATCTAGCGTCGCGACCGGCTCCACGGGGCCGCCGAGTACCAGCGTGGCGCCGACGCTCACGGAGAGCGCGCCACCAGGCATGTGCACCGTCACCGGCGAGCGCGCGAGGCCCCTCTCGACAACCACGGTCGCGACGGCGCAAGCGCTTGAGCCGCTCGACGCGGTCTCGCCGGCACCGCGCTCCCAGACCGTGGCACTCACCTCGCCGCCGCGCATCGTCACGAACTGGACGTTGGTGCGCCCGGGCACGCTGCGTTCGATGGCGGCTCCCGCCGCCCGCCAGTCGGCCACGGCGTCGAGCACGACCGCGTGCGGGTTGCCGATGTCGACCCGGAAACACGGGAAGCCGGCGAGCGGCTCGGGGCCCCAGGTGCGGGCCGGTCCCATGTCGATGCGCACGTCGTCGCCCTCCACCCAGGCCTCGACCACCCCGCCGGGCGTCCACACCCGGAAGTTCGGCGGCGCCCCGCCGCGCACGAGCCAGCGGGCGTAGATGCGGAGGCCATTGCCTGACTTCTCTGCCTCGCTGCCGTCGGGGTTGTGGATGCGGAGGCCGTGCTCGGCCCCCTCGCGCGGGGGCACCGGCTCCAGGATCCCGTCGCTACCGAGGCCGGTGTGCCGATCGCAGAGGGCGCGGACCAGCGCGGGCGCGAGCCGCTCGCCGCTCTCGAGCACCAGGTAGTCGTTGCCGAGCCCGTGCGCCCGCCAGAATCGCATGCCTCGCCCTATCGCGCGGCATAGTTGGCGAGCGTGCCCCGGGTGGTCAACAGCAACGCGCGCGCCAGCGCCCTCGCCGCCGCGCTCGACGCGGGCGGGCCGATCCCAGGCCTCGGCGACGACGTGGTGCTGGTGCTCGGCGGCGACGGCACGATGCTGCACGCCATCCACGACCATCCCGGCGCCCGTACCTTCATCGGGCTGAACTGTGGCTACCTCGGCTTCCTGATGAACGACCTCCCCGCCGAGAACGCGGCGGCCCACGTGCGCGAGCGCCTGCAGGCCGGTCGCTGGGTGGCGCACCGCTTCCCGAGGTTGCGGCTACGCGCCGACACGACGGCGGGCGTGGTGGAGGGGCTCGCGGTGAACGACGTGTACGTGGAGCGCCAGTCGGGGACGACCGTGCAGCTGCGCGCGTGGATCGACGGCCACCAGCTGGCCTCGCGCCTGGTGTGCGACGGGCTCATCGCCGCCACGCCCGTGGGCAGCACCGCCTACAGCTACAGCGCCGGGGGCGCCGCATCGCACCCGCTGGTGCGCTCGGTACACCTCACCGCCATCTGTCCCCACGCGCCGCGGCTCGCGCCGATCGTGCTCCCCGCCAGCGCGAAGATCGCCATCGACGTGCTCGACCCCGGGCGCCGCCCGGCCCGGGCAGTGGTAGACGGCCGCGCGCACGGCGACGTGCTTCGCGTCGAGATCGCCAGCGATCCCGGCGACGACGTGTCGCTCGGCTACTTCGACGACCACGACTTCACCGCGACGCTCTTGCGCAAGGTGCTGCGCCGCTGACTCGGTTAGGGCCGGCGCCTCCCCAGGAGCTACCGTGAACTACAGTCGTATCTCGGATATGCTCGGCACAGACGCCGATCACCTCCTCAACTACACCTGCGTCGGCATTCCACGGTCGCGACTGGCGCTACCCGGGCCGGACTTCAGCGAGCGCGTGTGGCCGTGGCAAGGCCGGGTCGGGGAGGAGGCTTCGGCGGGCCGTTGCGGGCCGGTGGGGGTCGCGCTACAAGGTGCGAAGGCGAGTTGATGTTGCCTATCCCCCGTAGTAGGGGGTCATGTTTCCTTTCCTCTATAGGAGCTACTTCGATGTTCAATTCGACATGGATGGAGCGCGCTTCGCGTTCCTTGGTAGTTGCGGTGGGAGTCGGTGTTCTGGCGGGCTGCGGGGACGAGGCTGCGCCGAGTATCGCACCCTTGCCGGATAAAATGCTGGGTACGTGGAGCCGTCACGAAAAGAACCGACGTACGATAAAAGTAACAATCGGTGCGACGGGGATTGCAGCAAACTTTGAGGACCGCGGTCGATCCATCGAGTTTACAACGCTTTCGTGCTCAAGCCCGACCCTGTGTCAGTGGAGCGGGAAGGACGATCTCTACCCGTACTCGGGCACGCTTTCGCTGAAGACGGATCGCATCCTCACGCTGCAGACCGCCGGTCTTGAAACGGACTCTGAGAACTTCAATGGCGACTTTGCGTCCGAAGCAGAGATTCCTCTACCGGCTCCGGATCCGATCTCTGAACGATGGAAGCCAACGATCGACAAGCTTCAAGGGGTTTGGCAGGTTTCGGATGCGGTCGTGCCCGCCACCAATCCTCGATCG
>VGRQ01000654.1 GCA_016875315.1 Deltaproteobacteria bacterium
CGCGCTTGGGTGGCCCCCCTGGTCGTCGCCGCCCCCGCGTGGCGCGGGCGGGCCCCTCGAGCGGAGCAGCCCGGTCACGATCGTCGTGCTCGCGGGCGAGCCCACCACCACCGTCCGCAGCCGCATCGGTTTCCCGCCGCCCGGGCATGCCCAACTCGAGCGCGGCGGGCAGTATGCCGACGTCGGCGGCGAGAGGGGGCCCCGCGAGCCGACCCTCGCCCCGGGCGCGCTAGGTCTCGAGGTGCGCGGCGACGGCGCGCGTACGCCGGAACGCGCGGTGCGTCAGCACCTCGTCGAACAGGGGGAGGTCACGCAGCCGACGCCCGCGACCATCGACGGTCTCGATGCCGAAGAACACGTCGATGTGCTCATCGATGTACCGCACGAACGCGCGGGAGAGCCGGTCGCGCAGCGGCTCGTCTACTGGCCACGCCGCGAGGTGCGCCGCGTCGGTCAGGACATGCTAGGTCTCCTCACGCGCGTACAACCGGGCAGCGCCAGCGCTTTCGCAGCGAGATGCCGGCCGCTCTCGAAGATGCGTTCTGGGAGACGCATGGCCGCACGATGCAGAAGCTAGGCCTCTCACGCAGCGGAGACCGCACGTGAGGGTACTGTGCAAACACGCTCAAGCGGAATGATGTTGTTCTAAGGCAGGAAACGTCACTGTCGCCTTCGGCGCCCGCAACGACGAGGTCCGCGCCCCAAAGGCGCGGATCGGGTCGTTACGGGTGCCGTAGGAGGGGGTCATGTTTCCTTTCCTTTCCTTTCCTCGAAGCCCGCGTCGAGGAGCCCATCGCGCGGCGCGGTCGAAGCCCAGATCGTCTCGCGCTTCGGCCCGGTCCCGACGCGCGCACCCGTCGTAGGACGTCCGGATGCCAGAGCGGCGCGTCCACTTGGAAGGTAAAGGAGTCGCAGAGGATGAGGTCGGGCGCCGGTGCGCGCTCGAGCGTGTCGGGAGGCGCGCCGTGCACCTGCTCCCAGCGGACGTTCCGGCCTGACCACGCACCGGACTCGATAATGCCCGCAGGGCCGGAGCAGCCTGGTCACAGTCGCGCTGCCCGCGGGGCGGCGAGCGCGGCGGTGAATCCATCGCGAATCACCACCTCCGCCCAGTCGGCGGGACCGCAGTGAGCCAGCGTATCCGCCAGCGCACACCCGAGGGCGTACCCATACGGATTAGATAGGTTGGTACAGGCCATTCTGCGCCCATTGTCATCCAGCGCCTCGTACTGCATCATCCAGCGGGTTTCGACGTATTTGGCGAGGCCTTCGGTGACGAGCCACCGATCTTCGTCCTGGCGATCGCGCGCCGACAGCGTCTCGCGATGCGCGGCGTAGGAGGCGGCGAGCGGGCCGAGGTCGCACGCCAGCGACGCCGCCGACGTGGTCTGGCCGACCAGCGCATCGACCCGGGCCTCAAACGCCGGATCACGGGCGTAGTGCCGCTCCAGTGCCTCCTGGCGGTAGCCCGTGGCGGCCTCAACTCCCGCGCGGGCCTCGTGGTCGAGATGGAAATACTCATGGACCACAATGGCCCGCCACTCGGTCATTTGCTCCGTATATTCCGTGGGATTGCGGACTTCGAGCACCGATTCGCCGCGATAGGTGGCGGTGCGGCCGTCGGTGAGCGGTGGCCGCTTTGTCTGGTGCACGGGGCCCGACGGGCTGGTGCAGGTCGGCGCGCCCGACAATCCGAGCCCGACCCCCGGACCGGCCACCGACAGCAGCCAGCCGCGCGCCGGGGCGATCGGGGCGCCGAACGGACTGGCGGCGGTGAGCGCCCGCCGGGCCTCGTCGAAGGCGTTGGCCAGCACACCGGCGCGCATCGCGACGTCGTCGTTGCAGTCGGGAACCGGGGCCGCTCTGACAAGAGAGGACAACAACAGGGTGACGGCCATCATCAGAGCACTCTAACACCGCGTTCACGGTGCGACGTCGGCGGGGCGCCGGTGCGACCAAAGGTGGACCCGCTCGACCACCGCCGCCCGGCTGGACCCGCCCTCCGATGATCCACGCCAGGCCCTCCTCCGCGTCCGGCGTTTCTCCTCCGCGCGGCGCCGCTGACTCGTGACCGGACTGTGATAGGGTGGGTCTGAGGTTTCCGTGACTTCCATTCTCTGGACCCCCCTCTTCCCCCTCTCCGAGCTGCCCGCCGGACAGATGAGGGCCCGCCATGGCGTGCTGGTGGTGCACCACCCCGACGGGGCGCTCTCCGCCATGGAGAACGCCTGCCCGCACCAGGGATACCCTCTGTCTACGGGCTACCTGCAGGGCTGCCTCGTGACCTGCACCTGGCACAACTTCAAGTTTGACGCGCGTACGGGGGCCTGCGTGATGGGCGATGAGGCCGTGCGCCTGCACCCCCTGCGCCTCGTGGACGGCGTGGTGGAGGTGCAGCGGGATCGCAGCGTGGACGTGGAGGCGGCCTGGGAGGGGCTGCGGCAGGCCCTGCGCCGGGTGCAGATGAGCCGCGCCGCCCGCGAGGCTGCCCGCCTGCTCCAGGGCGGTGTGTCGGCCACCCGCCTGCTGGGCTGGGCCTGCGCCTGGGACTGCGACCACGCCGAGTACACGCCCTCCCACACCTGCGCGCTGGCGGCCGAGCTGCTGCCCTGGCTGGAGCGGCCACCGGCGGGGGTGGACCCC
>VGRQ01000655.1 GCA_016875315.1 Deltaproteobacteria bacterium
CACCAGCTCGTCGTCGTAGTCCGCGCCCTCGAAGGTGGTTTCCGCCCACGACACCTGGAGGCGGAGCGAGCCCTCGTCGCGCTCGATCCACGCCTCGATGGCGAAACTCTGCTCGATGGTGGCGCCCCCGTCCGGGTCGTGACCCGGTTCTTCCATCCACCCGCGCGACGCCCGGGCGGCGCGACCGTCGGCCATCGACAACGCGCGAAAGTCCTTCTTCAGCTCGTGTGTCACGCTCATCATCACGTTCTCGCGGGTGACGTCGTTGGTCGTCCGCAAGAACTCGCACCCGGGGTAACAGTCCCCGCCCTCGTCGAAGTGGCGATCGTAGTGGTTGGGCGAGTTCGGTTCCACCGCCGTGAGGTCGGCCAGGAGCGACACCCGGTCGTGGCTCGCGGGCGGGTGCGGCGAGAGCCAGGCGAGCGCCACGGGGATGGCCAGGGCGGGGTCGCGGTCGGGGTGGACGATGCCCTCCACCGCCTCGGCCGGCAGCGGCTCAGGGCTCATGTCGCGCTGCGTGTAGTCGCTGGCCGAGGCGTCGAGCGTGGCGTCGATCTCGGCCTCCAGGGCGGCAAAGGCCTCGGCGAGCACCGCCTCGTCGCCGTCGAACGCGGCGATCGCCGCCACCGCCGCGTCGGAAAACGCGGCCGGCGCCGGCTCGGGGGCGGCGCAGGCGAGGAGGAACAGCACGCCGTCCATCTTACGCGCTCGCTTCGACCCCGCGAGCGCCCTGTGCCACGATATTGTCGACCTGGGCCACCAGCTCGCGGAAGTCGAAGGGCTTCACCAGCGAGGGGCTGACGCTGTCCAGGAGGAAACTCGCCACCTCGGGGGCCAGGGAGCCGCCGGTGACGAAGCACACGCGCGCGGCCGCGCCCGGATCGCGCAGGGACAGCTCCCGCCACAGCTCGATGCCCGAGCGGTCGGGCAAGACGATGTCGAGCACGATGGCGTCCCACCGTCCCGTGGCGAGCGCGGTGGCGCCGCCCTCGCCGGTGGTCTCCACGCGCACCTCGTGATGCGAGAGGTATGTCTTCATCAGGTCGCCGAGGCCCGCCTCGTCGTCGACGATGAGCACGCGCCCGCGTCGCACCGCCACCGGCGCCCCGTTCTCGAGTCGCTCGGAGGCCGTCTGCACCGCGGAGCGGAGCGTCAGGCGAAAGCAGGTGCCCGCGGAGCTGGAGCGCAAGAGCGCCAGGCTGCCGCCCATGCGCGCCGCCAGCTCCCGGCAGATGAAGAGGCCGAGCCCGGAGCCGCCCGTCTGCAAGCGCGACGAGGTGAAGGGCTCGAAGATCCGCGACATCAGGTGGGCGGGGATGCCCGGGCCGGTGTCTTCCACCTCGACGGCCACGGTGCCGTCGCCGACGCGGAACACGCGGAAGCTCAGCACCCGAGTGTCGGGAGGCATCTCCGCCATGGCCTGGAGGCTGTTGTTGACGAGGTTGACGAGCAACTGCCCCAGCCAGACGGGGTTGGCCAGCACCGCCGCGTTGTCGTCGACCTCCCGCGCCACGACCGCAACCGGCATGCCGATGCCGCCGGCCAGCGTCAGGGCGCCGTCGATGGCCGGGCCAACCTGGGTGGGCAGGAGCTCCCCCGCCGAGGGATTCGCCATCGCCCGGAGCTGCGCCACCACCTGCCGCACGCGCATCGCGCCCCCCAGCGCGCGCTGCACGCGCTCGTTGACGTCGCCCACGCCCTGCTGGGCGAGCTCGAGATTGCCGATGACGTAGGTGAGCGGGTTGTTGATCTCGTGGGCCAGGCCCGCCGCCAGGCCTCCGAGCGCGATGACCCGCTCGGCGTTTCGGAGCTGGCCTTCCATGCGCAGGCGGCTGGTGAGGTCGCGGGCGGCCACCGCCTCGGCCGGGATGTCGTCCCAGCGAATCGGCACCGCCGCCGCGACCTCCCAGGTCGCCTCGATGCCATTGCGCGTCCCGACGGTCACCGGCACGCCACCGCCGGCCGCCGCGCGTAGCCGCGTCGCGACCAGGTGCATCGAGTCCGGCTCGCCGAAGGCGGCGCGGGCCGCGGCGTTCGCGTAGGCCACCTCGCCGGCGGCGAGCACCAGCACGCTGTCGGGGAGCGCGTCGATCACCGCGCGCAGCTCGTCCTGGGCGCGCATCGCGGTGTCGGTCTGCGCCTGGAGCACCGCCGCGTCACGACGGCCTGAGATGTCGGTCTGCCAGCAGGCCACGTGCCGGGGGCGCCCCGAGGGGTCGCGGTCGGCAAGCCCCCGCGCCAGCATGAACCGGTAGCCGCCGAAGCCGTCCACCAGCCGGAACTCAACCTCGAACACCGCCGTGTTGCCCGCGAGGTGAGCGTCGAGGGCGCGGCGGACGGCGGGCGCGTCGTCCGGGTGGATCCGGTCGAACCAGTCGTCGAGCTTGCTCCCCCGTTGAAGCCCCGTTGCGTCGCGACAGGCATCCGAGAAGTCAACGGTTCCCTTGTCGAGGTCCCAGTCCCAGAGCCCGTCGGAGGTCGCCCGCGTGGTGAGCGTCCAGCGGCGGCGCCAGTGGTGCGCCTCGCCGAGGCTCGCCACCAGGGCGGCGAGCACCACCACGCCCAGCGCCCCGAAGGCCATGCCCCCGATCGCCGCCATGCGCGTGCCTTCCACCAGCTCGCCGACCTC
>VGRQ01000656.1 GCA_016875315.1 Deltaproteobacteria bacterium
GCGAATCGAGACGTGGCTCCTCGAACTCAACGAGGAACCTGTCGTCTTCCGGTGGAGGCACGGCCTCGACGCCCTCGCGATGGGAGAGAGCGCCTAATGACGCCTCATCATGGAATCGCTCCACTAGCGCCCGCGTACGATCTTCTCGAGGTGATCGAGCTCGGCGCGGAGGTTCGGGTCTTTCTTGGCCTCGATGCCGACTTTCTTGCAGGCGTACTGCACGGTCGAGTTGTCGCGGCCGAACACGCGGCCAATCTCCGGGAAGCTGAGATTCGCGACGGAGCGACACAGGTACATCGCCAGCTGGCGCGGGCGGGCGATGTTGGCGGGACGACGGTCACCCTTGATGTCGTTTGGGAGAATGTGGTAGTTCTCCGCGACTTTCTTGATGATCGCGTCGGGTGACGGTGGGGGCGCTTCTGGCGGCAGGAGGGTGGAGAGCTTCTCCTGGACGAAGGCCATGGTGATCGGGCGGCCGTAGAAGGCGTGCATCGCGTTGAGACGGTTGAGCACGCCCTCGACCTCGCGCACGCTGTTGCGGGCGCGCTGGGCGATGAGGTACTGCACGTCGGAGGGCAACTCGAGGCGAAGCAGGCGGGCTTTCTGCCCGAGAATCGCCATCATCGTCTCGACGTCGGGCGGCTGCACGTCGGCGATGAGCCCGGCGGCGAAGCGGGTGCGCAGGCGCGGCGTGAGCTTGCCGATCTCCTGCGGCGGCTGGTCGGCAGCCAGGACAATCTGCTTCTTGCCGCCGAGCATGTGCTCGAACAGCAAGAAGATCTCTTCCTCGGTGCGCTCTCGCCCCGCGATCACCTGGATGTCGTCGATGATCAGTAGGTCGATGTCGCGACGGAACCCCTCGCGGAAAGGCGCCACCGCGTTGTTCTGGAAGGCGGTGACCATCTGCTCGAGGAACTGCTGCCCGCTGAGGTAGAGGACGCCGCCGCCGAGGCGCTTCTCGACGCGGTTGCCGATTGCCTGGACGAGGTGCGACTTGCCGAGGCCGCTCGCCCCGTAGACGAACAGCGGGTTGTAGGCGTTGCCCGGGGCCTCGGCCACCGCGCTCGCCACGCCGTGGGCGAAGTCGTTGCACTTGCCCACGACGAAGTTCTCGAAGGTCATCTCGCGGTTGAGGCCGCTCGGCCGCCCCCCCTTGTTGCGAGACGGCGCTTCCGGCTCGGCCTGGGCGCCGTCCCAGGTGAGCTGGACGTCGATCGCCTGGCCGTACACCTCGCCCCAGGCCTCGACGATCTGCGGCATCAGGTTGTCGCGGATCCACTCGTAGCTGTAGCGATTCTCGGCGCGTAGCCGCACCGCCGAGCCGTTGACGTACTCGGCCCTGAGCGCGCCGGTGCGCGTCCAGATGTCCGCCTCCTGGGCGCCGATGCGCCGTTCGAGTGCGTCGCAGAAAGCAAGCCAATTCGCGTCGATGCTCATGCTCTGGCCCAGGGGTCTACGGTGCAGGCACACCTCACACGGCCCGGTCGTCGCCTCTCCCGGGGAGGCTGGCGGCCGGGCTCGTGGCCCGCGCTCCTGGTGTAGCGCAGGCACCGGGGGCGCTCAAGGGGGCCTCGTCGCGCAAGTCCGCGGAGTACCGTGACAGTTCTCGTTGATAGTCGCCGGGGAAGGGTAGTTTTCCACAAAGTTTCGGGTGCGTGTCAAACCTGCGATCTTGCCACCTGAAAAGCTGCGGATCCGCCAGCCGGGCGGTTGCGGGGGGGGTTCCCCTTGGCCGCGCGCGCGGAACGCGTTAGCCGCGGCGGCTCGAATCGGAGTCGGACATGAAGCGCACCTTCCAGCCTCACAACAAGCGCCGCAAGCGTACCCACGGCTTCCGCGCCCGCATGGCGACGAGCGCGGGTCGCGCCGTGCTCTCGCGCCGCCGCGCGAAGGGCCGCCGGCGCCTCGTCGTCACCGTTGCCACCAAGCGCGGGTAAGCCTCCGGCACGGCTCCGCCGGTCGGCCGACTTCGCGAGCGTGCAGGGCAAGGGCCGTCGCATCCGGGGCAAGTTCCTCGTGGTGGTGGCGGCCCTGGGTCCCGACGCGGGCGGGCGCGCGGGCCTGGCGGTCAGTCGCAAGGTGGGAAACGCCGTGGTTCGCAACCGGGTGAAGCGCTGGCTGCGCGAGTCGCTACGATTCCTGGCAGGACGATTCCCGCCGGGGCGCGACCTCGTGCTTATCGCCCAGCCTTCCGCGGCCACCGCCGGGCTGCTCGCCCTGCGCGAGGAGCTCGCGGCGGCTCTCGACCGGGTGTCGCCATGACGTGGTTCTTGCTCACGATGATCCGGGGATGGCGGCTCGCCATCTCTCGTTTCATGCCTCCGATCTGCCGCTTCTACCCCTCTTGTAGCGCGTACACCGCCGAGGCCATCGTGGCCTGGGGGCCGTGGCGCGGCACCTGGCTGGGCGTGAAGCGAATCTGTCGTTGCCATCCTTTCAACCCGGGTGGCCACGACCCGGTGCCCCTGCCGCCGCCCGTGGAGCGCTCGTGAAAGACCCGAATGAGAAACGCACCCTGACGGTGCTCGTCTTGAGCATGGCGGTCATCTGGATCTGGTCGGCCTTCTTCGCGCCGCCGCCGGTGCCGCCCGTGGCGCCGCCGGAGGCCGTCGCCGCCACCGGGCC
>VGRQ01000657.1 GCA_016875315.1 Deltaproteobacteria bacterium
TTCGGGATCGTGCAGGCCAGCAGCGTGATCGAGACGACGACCAAGGGCACGCTCAAGGGGAAGATCGAGTACATGTCGCCCGAGCAGGCGCTGGGCGAGGTGCTCGACCGCCGGAGCGACGTGTTCGCGCTCGGCATCGTGATGTGGGAGATGCTGACGGGCCGCCGCGCCTTCAAGACCGACAACGAGATCAAGACCCTCGAGCGCGTGCGCAACGTGGAGATCGAGCCGCCGGCCCTGGTCAACAACCAGGTGCCCACCCGGCTGTCTGAGATCGTGATGCGCTGCCTCGAAAAGGATCCGGCGGATCGCTACCAGGACGCGCGAGAACTTCACGCGGATCTCCTCAATTTCTTGTACCCGGCCACCCCCGACGTGGTGCAACAGAGCCTGCACCACTTCATGTCGGAACTCTTCGCGGACGACATCGCCACCGAGCGCGGGCGCGTGGAGGAGTCCACCCGGCTGGCGCGCGCGATGCACGAGGCCGAGCCCTCGGTGGAGTTGCAGGAGGACTGGGAGGAGGGCCAGCGCGGGGGCTCGGAGCCCACGGTGGCGCCGGTCAAGGCCCCCCCGGCCCCGTCGAAGCTGCCGATCCTGCTCGGCGCGGCGGCGCTCGCGGTGGCGGTGGGCGTGGTCGGACTCGGCGGGCTGTGGATGGTCAACCAGGACGTGCCCGCGCCCGAGGTGAAGACCGAGATCGTGAAGGCCTCGCCGTCGATCGTGCTCCGGGTGGCCCCGGTGGAGGGGGTGGTGAAGCTCGACGGCAAGGAGGTGGGCAAGGGCACCGCGCTCACCCTGCCCGACGTGCCGCTGGGCAAGCACAAGGTCGAGGTCAGCGCCGAGGGCTACGAGCCCTACGCCGAGGAGATCGACGTGGGCGAGGGCGAGAAAGTGCGCCTCGACGTGAAGCTCGTGGCGGTGCGCAAGCAGCCCGAGGTGCGCGTGGAGTCGCCGCCCAGGGGCGCGCAGCCCGAGGTGCGGATCGAGCCGAGGGTGGCGCGTCAACCCGAGGCCAAGGTGGACACCCCCCCGCCGCCACCCGCCGAGAAGGCGAAGGGCAAGGTCAACATCAACGTGTCCGGCGGCTGGGCCGACATCTACGTGGATGGCAAGAAGATCGGGACGACGCCCATCTTCGGGCACCAGCTCCCCGTGGGCACCTACGCGGTGCGCGCCAAGAACGAGCAGACCGGGCTCGACGCCACCAAGCAAGTAACGGTGAAAGCAGGGGAATCTGCCAGCGTCGCCTTCTCGGCGCAATAGGATCCGGGGCCCTCAACTCCGGTGCGGCCGGGGCCGATCCGCACGGCCATGGACAAGCTCCCGGCGCTCGCCGCCCTGCTCATCGCCAGCGCCTCGGCGAGCTTCGCCTTCGTGGCGGGCTCCCGCCTCGCGGCCCTGCGCGCCGAGGTCGACGCGCTGCGGGCGCAGGTGGAAACACCGCCCGAGCGGGCCCGCCCCAACGTGGCCACCGACTTCAACGGCGAGGTGGACAGGCCGACGATCGGCGACGGGGCCTACGTCGACCCCAGGGCCAGCGTGATCGGCGCGGTGAACATCGAGAGTGGCGTGTACGTGGGCCCGATGGCCAGCATCCGCGGCGACGAGGGACAGCCAATCCACCTCGGCGAGCGCTGCAACGTGCAGGATGGCGTCGTCATCCACGCCCTCGAGACCGAGTCACACGGCGAGCCGGTGGAAGGCCGCACCTACGAGGTACACGGTCGCGACTATGCCGTGTACGTCGGCGAGCGGGTGTCGCTGGCGCACCAGGCGCTGGTCCACGGTCCCGCCGCCATCGGCGACGACACCTTCGTGGGCATGCAGGCGCTGGTGTTCAAGGCCCGGGTGGGCCGGGGCGCGGTGATCGAGCCCGGCGCGGTGGTGCTCGGGGTGACGGTGGCCGACGGTCGCTACGTGCCGGCCGGGGCGGTGATCAACACGCAGGCCGAGGCCGACGCGCTGCCCGAGATCGACGACAAGTACCCCTTCCGGTCACTCAACGCGGCGGTGGTCCACGTGAACTCCAGCTTCGCCGACGCCTACCAGACCGAGCCCGTCCCGCACGGCGAGCTCGCGACCGCCTCGCATCACTAGCTAGCCGCGTTGTAGCAGGGCAATCAGCGACGACGTGTCCCAGCGACCGCCGCCCATTGCCGCCACCTCCGCGTAGCGCTCCTCCACCTCCTCGGTGATGGGCAGGGCGGCGCCGATCTCGTCGGCGGTGGCCGTGGCGATGGCAAGGTCCTTGCGCATCCAGTCCACCGCGAAGCCGAAGTCGAAGCGCGCGTCGACCATCGTGCGCCAGCGGTTGTCCATCTGCCAGGACTGCGCCGCGCCCTTGCTGATCGCGCCGATCACCCGCTCGGGGTCGAGGCCAGCGCGCGTCGCGAAGTCGAGCCCCTCCGCCAGCCCCGCCAGCACCCCGGCGATGCAGATCTGGTTGACCATCTTGCACAGTTGCCCCGTTCCCACGGGGCCCTGGTGCACGACAGACCGGGCGTAGGCGGCGAAGTAGGCGCGCGCCCGCTCCACGTCGGCGTCGCCGCCGCCGCACCTGATGCTGAGCTGGCCGCGCTCGGCCCCGGCCTGGCCACCCGAC
>VGRQ01000658.1 GCA_016875315.1 Deltaproteobacteria bacterium
GGCAACCGGGCGGTGTTCGAGAGCGCAGCATTTGCGACAGATGGTCGCACCTTCCAGGTGGCCACCTACGCCGCCGCGCAGAACGGCCGGCGGGCAACCACGGCGCTGGAGCGCCTCCTCCACGATCTCGCCGTCACCAAGCCGCCCGCGACTGTCGACGACGGCGGCAAGCTCGAACACGAGCTCTTCAGTATCGACCTTCCCGAGGGCTGGCGCGTGCCGCTCGCGAGCGAGGAGTTCGACACCAGCGGCCTCCACTCGCGGACCGGCGCCATGGACACCAGCGAGTGCGCGGCGGCCATCCACCCCGTGGCGCCGGGCGTCACCGACCTGCTCCTCGCCTGCCCAGGAGGGCCGAGCCTGACCATTGTCGACCAGTACAGCTTCGAGGACGAGGCGCTCGTGCTCCGCTCCGCCCTCTTCGGCAAGGCGGCGAGCACGCTGGCGCCGGCCTCGCCCGTCGACACGCACTCGGGCATTGCGATCCTCCAGAAGGCCAACGACGGCCTGTACGTGGCGGCCCTCCCCTACCGTGACGGCACGATTCTGGCCTGGATCGCCGGCGACCAGAGTCGCGACGCCGAGACGGCTGCAAGCGCCAAGGCCATCACCAGCACATGGACCCTGGCCAGCGACGCGGCCGCCCACCACGACTTCGGCGCGGTGGTGGCCCACACCCTGGCCTATCGCCCCACCCACCCCGCCGTGCTCATGGCCGGCGCGGTGATGCTCGGCCTCCTGGGCCTGTTCGCCAAGCTCATCTTCGCGCGGCCGAGGATGGAGGTTCCGCCTAGCTACTAGGCGCCGAGCGCCATCACCCGCGCGAACTGCGCGGCGCTGATGGGGCTCACGCTCACCCGCCCTTGTTTCACGAGCTTGGTGTCGGCGAGCAACGGGTCGGCCTTGAACGCGGCGAGCGTGACTGGTCGCGACAGTGGCTGCACTGGCGCGAGATCGACCGCCAGCCAGCGAGGATCGCCCTCGGCGGTGGGGTCGGCGTAAGCCTCGCGTACCACCGCTGCGACGCCGACGACCTCCTTGCCGGTGTTCGAGTGGTAGAAAAGCACCCGGTCGCCGAGCCTCTTCGCCCGCAGGTTGTTGCGCGCCTCGGCGCTGCGAATGCCGGTCCAGGCGGTAGAACGGTCGGCGACGAGCTGCGACCAGGGGTACACCTCGGGCTCCGACTTCGCGATCCAGTGCTGCATGCGGGGCCGGCTATCCGGCGCGGGCGCTCGCCGGGAAGGGTAGCTTCGGGCCATGGAGATCACCGACGAGGCGGCGCTGGCCCCTTTCCGCGAGGAGGCGGTCATCCTCGCCTTCCTCGCCAACCCCACCGGTCCCGAGGCAGCCGCGCTGCCCGCGCACGAGCTACCCATCGTGTACTCCAACCTCGCCGAGGCCTGCGTGCACCGGGTGGCCGCACTCGAGGCCGCGCCGAGCGCGTGGGGCGAGGCCGAGGCCTGCGCCGCCCGCGTGGTCGACATCGCGGTGGCCGCCCTGCTCAACGGCAACCTCGAGGCCGATGCCCCCAGCGACAACCTCGCGCTCACGCACCTGGTGATCGCCCTCGCCGCGGCCGAGCACGCCGACAAGCGAGCCACCCTCGCCGATCCTCGCTACGACCTGCTCGTCCGGCTCGCCGACGGACTCGCCAAGCGCGTCGCGACTGCCCCCGACGGCATGCTCTCCGCCTACGCGCGCGGCAGCACCCCCTGGCCGCCCGACGCCACCTCGGTGATCTACGCGCTCTGGCTCGCCGATCAGGTGGCGCCGAGCGAGCAATTCGACGGCCGCCACGCGGCGCCGATGAGGGCCTACCTGGGCTGGGCCAGCGGGAGAGGGCGCTCCCTCGACTGGGACCTGCCGGTGTCGGAGCCGGGCGACGCCTTCGGCAGCGCCAAGCTCCCCCGGGGCACCGCGCTGGCATGGACCGCGCGCTACCAGGCGGCCTGGGACAAGCCGGGCGCCAGCGATCTCTGGGGCCGGTTCAAGCGCAGCTTCTGGATCGACCCCGGCTTCCGCGAGTGGCCGCCGGGAGTCGAGCGCAAGGGCGACGCGACGAGCGGGGTGCTCGACGACGGCGTGACCTCGCGCGCCACGGCGCTGGCGCTCGGTGCCGCGCACCTGCTCGGCGACACCGCGAGCTTCGAGAAACTCGCCGCCTTGTCCCTGCCCTCCGACCTGCTCAGCCGCGCCCAGCGGGCCAGCGCGGTGGGGCTCGTCCCGTGGTTCAGCGCGCGGCGTTGAGGCGTGCCGCCTGGTCGTAGGCGGCGCGCGCGCGGTCGTTGTCGCCCCGGGCGGCGTAGAGGTCGCCCCGGGTGACGTACAACATCGACAGGGCTGGCGTGTTGGTCGGCTTGGCCGCGATGGTGCGATCGACCAGCCCGAGCGCGGTGTCGTTGCGACCCCGACGGCGCTCGAGGGCCGCCGCGCGCAGGGTGGCCTCCTGCGCCACCAGGGCGTCGTTGTCGGCCATGAATCCACCGTAGATCGCGAGCGCGGCGTCGGTGCTGGCGGCGGCAGCCTCCGCGAACGCGGTCGCGACGTCGCTGCGCGCGGTGGCGGCGCTGGCCCGGTAGTCGGCGGGCACGGCGGCCGCGCGGG
>VGRQ01000659.1 GCA_016875315.1 Deltaproteobacteria bacterium
GCGCCAGCGCGGCGAGAGCTGCACGTTGCCCTGGTCGTCGTACTTGCGATCCGCCATCACCGTCCACCACGCGCAGAAGCTGCACGAGCTCACGCAGCCGCGGCTGTGGTGGATGGTGGTGCCGCCCGGCGAGAAGAGGTAGCGGCTCTTCCCGTAGAGGTGCATCGGGAGCAGGTCGTAGGCGGGCATCGGCAGGGTGTCGAGGTCGCGGACGAGCTTGCGGGTTGCGGTGCGGACGGCCCTGTCGCCGTTCCAGTACATGAGCCCGTCGACCCTCGACAGGTCGGCGTCGCGGCGCGCCCAGGCCTCGCAGGCCTCGACGATCGTCTGCTCGCCCTCGCCGATGCAGATGGCGTCGATGTTGGTGCCCGCCCGCGCGTAGCGATGGGCGAGGTTGGTGAAGTGGCCGCCGCCGGCCAGGGTCTTCGCTCGGGGCGCCACCTCCTTGCACAGGCGGAAGAAGCGCAGGGCCTCGCTGGCGTAGAGCGCGTGGTTCTCGCCGCAGGCGATCACGTCGGGATCGAGCTCGCGGACGCGGTCGGCCAGCGACGCCCAGCCCACGTGCAGGGGCATGCAGTCGAGCACGTGGACGTCCATGCCCGCGTCGCGCAGCGGGGCGGCCAGCGCCGGGAGCGCCTGCTGGAGCAGGAAGTTGTCGCCCTCGCTGGTGTAGGGCCAGTACTGGCGCGGGGGCTGGACGAGGAGGACGCGCATCGCGCCGCCACCTTAGCCCCGCCGCCGGGGAAGCGGCGTGCCGCGACTTACCGCAGCTCCACCTGCCCGGGGAAAGTCTCGTGGTACTCGATGTAGCCCACGCCCTGGCCCAGCTCGGCGGAGAGGCTGGCGCGGAGGGTGCCGTCGGGGGCGAAGTCGTCGATCACGCCGCCGCTCGACCACGCCACGAGCGTGGTGCCGTCGGCGAGGCGGTAGGGCTCGCCCATGGCGTAGACCCACAGCGGCGGGTCGTGCTTGAGCTGGGCGACGAACTCGATGGTCTTGGCCGCGTGGTCGATGGCGAGCTCGAGCACGCGCGACTCCTCGGCGGAGTCCTCGCGGTTGTCGTGCAGCAGGATGCCGCCGTCGATGAACTGGAAGGCGTGCTGCGCCGAGTACGCGGCCCTCGGGCCGAAGGTGTAGTCGCTGAAGGTGTCGCCCATGCGCGCCGTGGTCTCGCCGGTGGCGCGGTCGACGATGGCGAGGCTGCTGCGATTGCGGAAGCCGATCCACCAGGCGTCTTGCCTCGGGTCGAGCTGGATGGTGTTGCCGTGGGTCCAGTAGCTCGCGACGTCTGCGTCGGGAGGCACGCCGTCCGGGTAGTAGTCGTCAAGCGCGTCCCAGATCTCCACGATCTCGCCGCCGGGGCGCACCTCCGTGATGGTGTTGCCGGTGAGCGGCAGGCCGCCTTCGTCGTCCATGGGCAGCTCGTAGCTGGTGACCATGCCGATGGTGCCGTCGTCGATGGTCGCGAAGTCGTGCGTGGGGTGCGCGTCGCCCGAGAGCGAGGTGAAGCCGCCGCCGTGCCAGTCGACGTCGGCCACGTAGGCCTCCCAGCCCTTGGCCGGCGTGAGCTCCCACAGGTAGCGAACGCCCTTGCCATCGGCCCGGAAACGGGTGCGGTAGAGCAGGCCGGGCTCCTCCTGCATGTACCAGCGGATGGTGCCGTTCTCGTCGAGCACCAGCGCCACGGCGGTGGCGCCCACGTAGGAGGTGGCAAGCAGGCCGTCCCAGCCCGGCGTGCCGGTGAGAGCGAGCGCAGGCAGGTCGTTGGGGTAGCCGCCGGTCTCGAAGGCGCAGGTGGCGAGGGTGCTGCCTGACTCGGACACCACGCGGGCCTCGAGGTCGGCGGCGGCGGGCACGCCCACGATCGTGGCCGACTCGTTCTCGCCGTCGCGCCACTCGGTGGCGAGGAGCCCCCCCTCCGCGTCGTGGATCTCGACGCGCGTGGGCTCGTCGACGGCGCTGGTCCAGCTCGCGTCGACCACGGTGACCACGGCGGAGGAGGGCGACACCACGAGGTCGCCGCCGCAGGCCAGGACGGCCTCGTCTTCCGTGCAACCGAGGAGCCACAGCGCGAGCATGGGCCTGTCTACCTCGCAATCACCGCGACCGCGCGTCCAAGTTCGGCCAGGACGGGATGGGCGCGGAAGCGGGACTCCAAGTCGAGGAGGCGCGGCAGGTCCACGTCGCCGCTCACGCCCTCGAAGGGGCCCGAGAGCACGTAGTGGGTGTACCAGAGGTCGTCGATCACCCAGTCGCCGAGCAGATCGCGGAAGCGAGTTGCGTCGTAAGTTCGAACATATCGGTCGCCGGGGACGGCGAGCACCCCGTCGCCGAAGAGGGCGTCGACGAAGCCCGCGGGCGCGTCGACCGACATCGCCCAGCCGTAGGGCGCTTCCACGCTGGCGAGGAGCACGCCGCCGGGGCGCAGGAGGCGGCGGAAGCCGTCGAGGACGCGGGCGGGATCGTCTACGTAGCAGAGCAGCTCGCAGGCGATGATCACGTCGACAGGCGCGAGATCGGGGAGCGCCTCCGCCGGGGCCTCGTGCGTGCGCAGGCGCTCGCCGTGGGCCGCCCCGTGGCGGCGCGCCGCCGCCAGCGAGCGC